>DAIDBF010000100.1 GCA_027310235.1 bacterium
GGGCTTGTATATGAGAAAATATCCTACTTATGGAATAAGTATAGCAAAGGGACAAGGAAAGGGAAGCGCGCCGTAACACTTTATCAACGATCGTAGAAAAAGTGTTATGGTATAATAACTCCAAACAGAAGTCATGGGAGAGCGGGTTAAAAAAGGCGTACTATCCGGAAGAATGGGGAAGCTGGGACTCGGCATTCTTTCCGGTATTGCCGAACGGGGGATTGCCTCCGTCGAAACGATTCTCGGCGGAGGCCAGGATTTGCCGAGACACGTAAAACGGGAAAGCGTCCGCACTACCTTATGGCGGCTCGAGAAGAGGGGATTGGTTGAACGATTGGAACGCGGTGAACTCAAGCTCTCTCTTGCGGGGTCGCAATTTTTAAAACAGAAAGAGCGCCCGCCCGAGGAACCGTGGGACGGGAAGTGGCGTCTTATCACTTTCGATATTCCGGAAAAACGAAGAAGGGAACGCGACTGGCTTCGAAGCGCGCTTTTGAATGCCGGATATTCATTTATTCAAAGAAGCGTATTTCTCGGAAAACAGCCGATTCCCCGCGCAATCTTCGAAACAATCAAGGAGAGGAATCTCTCGGGATTCGTGCGTCTTATCATTGTCGGCGAGATAGACGACGAGACGGTTTTTAAAAACGCCGCACGATAATGCCTCAAAAACTCGGACAACATTTTTTGAAGAACGAGGCCGTCGCGGAAAAAATAATCGGCGCGATCGCGCCCAAGGAAAATGAGGTAATCATAGAAATCGGCCCCGGACACGGCGAACTTACGGAAAAACTTTTGCGATATCCCGTGAGAGTCATCGCAATCGAAAAAGATACTCGACTCGCGAATTTCTTGGAGGAGCGGTTCAAAACAAACCAAAACATCAAGGTGTTGCACGGTGATGTGTTGCGCGTTTTGCCCTCCCTAATTCATAATTCCAAACTCATAATTCGCGGCTACAAATTGGTCGGCAATATTCCTTACTACCTCACTGGATTTCTTTTCCGTATGATAAGCGAATTGCCGATTCTCCCGAGGCGTACGGTATTTATGGTTCAAAAAGAGGTTGCGTTACGCATAACGGCGACACCTCCCCACATGAATCTTCTCGCCGCGAGCATCCAATTATGGGCGGAACCTGAAATGGCGGTGGTGGTCGGAAAAAATAATTTCTCCCCGAAACCAAAAATGGATTCCGCGGTCGTGCTGCTTACTACGCGCCCTAAAACCATGGCACCAGCGGGACGGCAAGAATATTTCAGCGCACTACATATGCTCTTCAAACAACCCAGAAAAACAATTATAAATAATGTAACACTTGGCTTTCGATCGTTGAAGAAGTGTAACAAAATGGAAAAAGGGGTTGTGGCGGAACGCCTGAAACGAATCGGGGTGCGGCCGGAGGACCGCCCACAGAATTTATGCGTCGGGGATATAAAAAAGATAGGAGAAATGTTGTATAATTACAGTGAATAAATGTAAACGAGAGAAAGCGATGAAACGATACCTCAAAAAAAGAAAAATGGCCGCCCTCGTGGTTCTCGGCCTTGGAGTCCTCATCGCATTTTTCCTCGTTGTTTCCCCATCATCTCAGGAAAAGCCGTTTATTTCAGTCGTCGGAAACGGCGATAACGGGACGCTTGGGTACGGAGCGGGGGGCGGGCGGGGGTTTTTAAATCTTAATCCTTCAAGCACGAGCACGGATGACACCACCAATAAAAATCTGACGCAGCTCTTGGCACAGAACTACGTCGAATCGGTTTACAATTTAAACAGCGAAAACCCGACTGACACAACCGATACCCTGAGAATGCCTCCCTCCGGTTCAATAGACGGATTTCTTTCGCAGGCACTGTCCCAGAATCTTGCGTTTCCTTCATTCACGGAAAAAGACATCAGGGTTGGAAAGGATAACTCGGCCAAGGCGCAGATCGATTATATGAACGCGATCGGCGCTATCACCCAGAAAAATTTCGGAACGTTCTCGATGTCGACCACGGATATCTTGAGCGCGTTTCTTGAAAAAAACAATTCCGCTCCGATTGCGAACTACATCAACATTATAAGCGGGGAGGTGAATGATCTTCTTGTGCTCGAAGCGCCGCCGCAGTGGAAAGCGTGGCATCTCCAAAACTTAAACCTTTGGGAAAAGAAATTAGTGGTATACACCGCCGTCCTTGATTTCAAAAATGATCCCTTGAAAGCGACGATCGCACTGAAC
>DAIDBF010000004.1 GCA_027310235.1 bacterium
CTCCGGAAGAGAAGCTTCGCCGGGACCATCTGAAATTATGGAAGTGCTCGGGAAAGAAGAATCGGTGCGAAGAATCGAGATCGCGCTTCGGAACATGGAATTGTAACACTTCAACACATGAAGAGAGTTTCTTATCGCTTCGCTGCAGTAGTTATTATAACCGCGCTTGTTATATGGGCTCCTGCTCTTCGAGCCCAAGAAGCCGCGACCTCTTCTCCCGTCGCGTCTTCCTCCGATCTTCGGAATCTCATCGATCAAAAGAACTCCGAATTGCAGCAGATCCAAGCGAAGCGCGATGCACTTGAGGCCCAACTTGAGGAAGTGAGTAAATCGAAGCAGACCCTCTCGAGCACGGTAAAAAGCTTGAACTACCAGATCAGTCAGATGGATCTTCTCATTAAATCGAGTAAGGTGAACACCGAAAAACTCGCGCTTGAGATTAACTCACTCAACCAAAACATCTCGCAGGCAGGGAATGACATCGAAAAACGGAAAGAAACGATCGCTCAACTTCTTGTCGAGCTTCAGAAACGCGATCATGAAAATCTTCTCTATCTCGTACTGAAAGAAGGAAATCTGTCGGGAAGCTTGGATAGTGCGGGATCGCTCGTAACCCTCACGGGTGCGCTCACGAAGAATATTAGCGAACTCCGTGTACTTCAGGGATCGCTTGCGGAAAAAATTCAGGAGGAACACCAGAAAAAATCCGCGCAGGAAATGGAACAAAGCAATTTGAAGAATCGCCAATACATCCTTCAGGATCAGCAGAGCGAAAAAAACGATCTTCTCGCCCGGACCAAAAACCAGGAGCGGCTTTACCAGAAGCAGATAGACGAGCTCGATGCCCAGCAATCCGACATTAGTAAGGTGATAGGGGATATCGAAGACAAGCTCCGCGCCGGATTCGATCCGTCGCTTCTGCCCACCAAACGTCCGGGAGTGCTTGAGTTTCCGGTCGCAAGTCCGATCCTCACACAGTATTACGGACCCACGAAATTCGCCGAGCGCGCATATCGCACTCAATTCCATACGGGCGTCGACTTTTCCGCAAGCGTTGGCACTCCCATCTATGCCGCGGCTGACGGCATGGTGTGGCGTACCGACAATAACGACAAGGGGACTTCGCGGTGGAAAAAATACCAATACGGCCGTTATATCCTCCTGAAGCATGGCGATAACCTAAGCACCCTCTATGCACATCTCTCGCGTGCAGTTGTCAAGAATGGTGATATAGTAAAAGCGGGAGATCTTATAGGATATTCGGGGAACACGGGATACGCGACAGGTCCTCATCTGCACTTCGGAGTATATTGGTCGGCAAGCATGGAATTTAAAGCGATCCCTCCCGCCGCAGGACTGGTGCCGTTAGGTGTCACGATCGATCCCATGGGATATCTTCCGAACGAGAACGTCGTTTCAATCAAAGGAAGCCGTTAATGAAATACATCACCCTCATGCTTATATTCGCAGTATCGCTCCCGCTTGTTGCGGGTGCGCAAGACGCAAGTATGAGCACGAATCCCCAGGGAATCAAAAACCTGCAGTTAAACCTAGGATCGTCCGGCGTCGTGCAGGACATCATGAGCATTTTCGACAAAGTGAAGGGGAGTGTGCCGCTTATCGATACTCAGGTCGCGCCCACGTCCGGCAATACGCTTCCTACGGCGCCCGTGACGAACCTTTCCGGACTCACCAACATCTGGAATAACGTAAATGCCTGGTGCGAAAAGAATGTCGGCATCAGCTTACGGGAGATCATCAATACCGTGATCAACTTTATGATCTGGATCTGGGAGCTTATTATCAAGCTCATCCGCGCGGCACTGTCGTATATTTAGAAAACTTAGTTATTTTTTAAAATTTTAACGGGGGATACTATTCCCGGAGATTACATTGCCGGTTTCGTCGATGGAGAGGGTTGTTTTGCTTTGAAATTCAGAAAAGACACGCGGCATGAACGTAAGAACAGCCCGACCTATTTTTATTGGGATATTGAGTTTGTAATCGTATTAAGAGACGATGACGAGAAAATATTAAATCTTATAAAAGAATCACTTGGATGTGGAGCTATAAGTCATTCGGGAGGTACGGTAAGGTATGCAGTAAACAACCTAAAACAATTACTTGATGTCGTCTACCTTTTTTCGGAAAATACCAGTTACGAGCTAAGAAAAGGCACGATTTTGAGCTTTGGAAAGAGGCGCTACTTATCTTATGGAAGAATAGGCAACCATCTCGTATTCCCGGTGAAAAGGGTTTCAAAAATTTGGAAAAGAGAGGCTAAAAGATACTCACAAGGAAATGGAAAACTATAAAAGCCAAAAGTCTCCCTGGAAATGGTTACATAAGTCATGACAGAAAATGTATATTGTGCGACATATGAGAATAGGAAGAAACCACTACTCCCCGCCACATAGGGGGCCGCACTTATTTAACCCCTCTTCGGAGGAGGAATGATTATTTTTTTAGGAGGGAGAACTGTTTTTTTCTTCAAAAACGATGGCAACACCGTTTTCTCTTTTGGACGGATCATCTCATCATCTCTCTCTTCCTCGTTCTGAAAAGTCCCCTTTTCTTCCGGTGACGCCTCTTCTTCCGACATTTTTTCTTCCGGCGGCGTATCCCCGGTATTACTTAATTCTTTTTCGTTCTCAAAATTTAACTTTTCCATATAAGAAACAATGCATCGCTTTCGCAATTGCGTCAAGAGTCTTCCTCCCATTCCTCGATTATTTTCTTGTAGACAAAAGCACTCGGGCGGATATGACACTCCAGTGTCTTATAGTCCACGGCAACGAGACCGAATCTCGGCCAGAAACCGTCCGCCCACTCGAAGTTATCCAACAGAGACCAATGGAGGTATCCGCGAACATCCACTCCTTCTTGCTGCGCTTTTTTCACCCATTCCAAGGATTCCTTGATAAGCCGGCCGCGATAAATATCCTGAGCATCAGCCACGCCGTTCTCGGTAACGTAGATCGGTTTTTCATATCGAGTGAGATCCTTGAGAACGGCGTAGATGCTTTTCGGATAAATCTCCCACCCTACATCGGACACAACCTTCTTCTCATGCTTTTCGAAACCATAATTGATCCCGCTGTGGAAATAATGATTCAATCCGATGAAGTCCTGATATCCGACAATACGATCCAAAAAATAAGAATTCCACCACCAATCTCCAAAAAATTTGAGAAAGCGGTTTACCATCTTCCCGCCCATCGCTTCGAAGTCGATATTGTTTTTCGCGATTCCGATCTCGGCATTCGGGTATTGCTTCTTGATTATCTTGTACGCCGATTTGTGGCCGCGGATAAGATTACGGAGTACTGCGAGA
>DAIDBF010000023.1 GCA_027310235.1 bacterium
CCAGGGAGGCGGCGCCTGGCAGGACGTGGGTGTATGACATACCCACACCATACCGCGCCCCTCCTCTATTTGAAAATCGTTTTGGATACCTCATCTGGCACTTTCGAAGTGTCAGAGATGTATCTCATCTTTTGCAGTCAACATCCACGGGCTGGGTATCCTATGTCTGTTGGTACAGCTTCACTGACAAAAGGAAGTGAAAGTAACGCTCTTCGTACTCCGAACCCATCTCAATATGATTGGAGGGAGAGGTTTAGAATCTAACAGAAAACGACTTCTTCTTCCGGAGCGAACACTATCGGAGGGTATATAAAAACACATGAGCGAACCGCGTCGCCGAGCCAGGCCCCTCGCCGAATAGGCGTGCAGGGTGGCGAGGAGCGTGCGAGCGAATTGTGTTTTTTGTACCCGAAGATCTTGTGAGCGAGGAACGTAGAAGTCGTTCTCTTTATTCCACATTCTCATAATGATTTACAAGAAAATTATTTCCTATTTTTGTCAATGCTATCACGTCGAGTCGCCATCCCTTTCTATCGTCAATTAGATCCTGGTGGTGTCCAGCATAGAGTGCGGCGACTCTCTTGAATTTCTTCATCTTTGAGAAGCTCATCTGGTTTTCCGGCTTCAGCTCCCCTTCTCTCATAGTTTTTACCTCCACGAATACCAGGGTCCTGTCCTGGGCAATGGCAACAATATCGATTTCCCCCCATTGCTTTCTTTCGTTCCGACCAATAATCCTATATTTCTTGCTTTTTAGATAGCTCACAGCAAAATCTTCCCCTATTTTTCCTAATTCTGATTTTTCAGTCATCTTTCCGTAAAGGGGTCTAAACTTCCCCAAAAACCTCTTTTATGAAGATCATAGATTTGTCGATAGGGATAGGGAACATTTTTGTCACCTATTTTCTCAATCCATTCTCTAAACTGGACCCCTTTATGACCACGGAGCTTACCATAAAAGAAAGGAACAACGACCTCTTTTAATGATAAATAATCCCTGACTATCAACTTAGCTATTCTACCATTATCTTTGTACCCGTTATGGAAGTAGGGCCCATTAACATAAATGGTGTTACTGTTTATCCTCGGTAAATTCATAGATATTCTTATCAATCTCAAAAGTTCCTCATCTCTTTCATGCATTTCTATTGCAAATACAGGAATTTTTACCCTTTCCCCTCTTTTGGTCTTCTGCTCGAATGTAAAACAACCCTCTCCCTCTACTAACCCCCTAATATATTCCTCAGAAAGAAGAAACATAACTCAATAAATAAAATCAAAAATGTGTTTGTGCACAAACAATTTTGTCATTTTGAAGGCCATTTTTTCAAAAAATGTAGGTTCCATCGCACTACCAGCTTCTCCGATTTTTGGTCGATTTTTTGTAGTATTTATGGGGAAATGTAGGTTTCATCGCATTATTAGGTTTTTCAGCTTTTTCAGTTTTTCCTGCTTTTCTTGGTTTTTCTGGTTTTTCTGGTTTTTCCACTTTTTTTCCTGTCCCTCTAACTTTTGGTTCCACCAGTTGTATTGTGGCTCTACTTTCATTAGACGTCATGGGGCCGCAGAATCCAAAAACAAGTTATCCACTTTTCTATCGAGGCCCGGCCTCAATAGATTGATCTTATAAATTGGGAAGTGTACGCTTTTCTGCTTTAATGGGTTTATATGGAACATATTCCTCCAGAGCGGCTTTTTTCGAAAAATCTCGTCTTCGTCGATACCGAGTTCTCAACCCTCGATCCCTACAAAGGGGAGATACTTTCGATCGGTCTCATTAAACTGAACGGAGAGGAACTCTATCTTGAACTTGAACACGATGGCGAGGTGAGCGACTTCGTGGAGAAACACGTCCTTCCCAAGCTCTCGAAGAACAAGGTTTCGAGAGAAGAGGCGAAGAAAAAAATAAGAGAATTCGTGGGAGACGAAGAGCCGTATATGGTCGGGCTCATCAATCAGTTCGACACGCTCTACTTTTACAAACTTTTCGGTGTGGGAGAGCAGCCGCTCCACTGGGTTCCGATCGACTTTGCCTCGATTCTTTTTGCCGAAGGGTACAATCCGGAAAAGTACCTCAAGTTCGCGAAGTCGCTCGGCGTCAACACTAATAGGTATCCGCCCCATCACGCGCTCTACGACGCGCGACTCCTGAGGGAGGTGTTTATGAAATTTTTTAAAATCAATCAGGAATCATAAATCCCTCGCATAACACGCATGATTTTCGAGAAGCTCTGTATAATAAAAAGCCCCCGAGAGGGGGATAATCAAAGTCCGGCCTAGGATACCTCTTCGCTTGCCGCTTCCGATCTGACCTCTCGTACAAGATCATCAAGGGCCTCCTTCGAGCGCGCCCCGGCATAAAACCGGAGGAGCGGCTCGGTATTCGACGGTCTCATGCCAAAAAACCAATCTCTCGAAAAAAATGCAATGCCATCGATCTTGTCTTTTTCGAGATCGTCTGCTTTTCTATACTTCTCTTCATATTTTCTTGATATCGCTTCAATCGAGCTCACTGGGTTTGCAACGTGTATATTCCACTCCGTGATGTAGCATTTGGGGATGCTTAAAAGAAACTGAGGAAGGGGACAGGGAAGCCGAGAAACAACCTCCAGCACCCTCATAAGTGCAAACACTCCGGAATCGCTGCCAAACATTTCCTTGAAATAGTAATGCCCGGAATACTCCGCACTCACCTCCGCTCCCACTTCCCTCATTTTTTCCTTCACAAAACGGGTTCCAACCGGTGATTCATAAAGAACCCCCTTATATCCGATGTTTTTCAGCGCCCTGAAAGTCTGAATCTCGGCGACGAGCTCCTTCTTTCCTTGATCGGTAAGCATCAGGGCAATAATATAGGCGGGGATTTGTTCTCCCGTCTCATCTATAAAGAACGCTCTGTCTCCATCAGCATCAAATGCAACCCCGAGATCGGCCTTCGTCTTTTTTACCTCTTCCTTTAAACCGTCCAGTGCGCCCGGCGTCAGAGGATTGGGGCTTCTTGAGGGAAATCTCCCGTCGGGGAGTTCATTAAGAAAATGGAATGTAACAGTCCCGAAGAGGGGTGTAATTTCGGCAAGTACCTTCCCCGCGGATCCGTTTCCAAAGTCACACACAATCTGAAGCGGCTTTTCTACGCTGAAATTCTTACGAATGAAGTTGGCGTACTCCGCCGCCATGCTTTGGTTCCGAAGTTGACCTCCTCCCTTTCCAAGGGGTCCCGCGTTCCGTATTGCCTCCCTTACTTCGACTCCTCCAATCATCACCGCCCGAGGGCCAACTACCTTTAAACCGTTCCACTCCGAGGGATTATGCGAAGCGGTGACCATAATTCCTCCCGCGGCTCCCAGCACGTTCACCGAAAAATAAAAAAGAGGGGTGCTGCAAACTCCGATATCAATAACCTCGTAATTCGGATTTAAGAGGAGATGCTTAATGACCGCTCCGGCAAGTTCAGGAGAACCGATGCGCACGTCCCTCCCCACGACTATTGTTCCTCCAGCGAAAAGGGTTGAGCATCCTCGCACAACTTCAGCGACCAGCTCTTCGTTTATTTCCGAAGGATAGAGTCCACGGATGTCGTACGCTCTGAATATGTGCTCCTTCATTATTGAATTTTAACCGAATTTAAGATTTAATGAAACAGAACAATGGCGCGACACAAAAAGAAAAGGGGAAATAGTAAAGAAAAAAAAATAGAACGGGTTCCCGAAAAGAGACATGAAGTACAAGAAAGTACGCTCCACCCCGAAACGAAGAAAAGCATCTGGATCGTCGTCTTCACGGCGCTCGCCGTAATTCTGCTTCTCGCCGCATGGGGCGTTGCAGGCCCTTGGGGAAACGGCATCTATAAGTTTTTCGACATGCTTTTCGGATGGGGATACTATCTCCTTCCTATTATGTCACTTCTCATCGCCTTCACGCTCCTTACCTCCGATGCGAAAAAATTTCTTGGCACCTCGCTTATCGGCGGCGTCGTCTTTATTCTTGCGGCACTCGGCTTCATTGATATTGCGGCACCCGGAAACGGGGGAATCATCGGAGAGTTTGTGGGTCTCCTCAAAAGTCCCTTCAGCGTTCCGGGGGCGCTGGTAATCACCGTCGCCGCACTCATCGTCTCTCTCCTTATCGTGGTGAACCGTCCGCTTCACCTTGGACAGTTTTTCAAAAAAGACGAGGAAAATGAGGAAAACGAAGAAAAGGAGATGAAGGTTATTCTTCCCGAAACGCCGCCCGCGCCGAAGGAAAAGGAAATAAAGGAAACCTCCCGGAAAAAAGAAGAACCGATTGCCGAGATGAATACGGACTTGCCGAAGGGCTCTTCCTTCAAGCCGATCAAAAATTATGTGGCGCCGCCTTTGTCGCTTTTGAACTCGACGACCGAGAAACCCACGATCGGGGACTTGCGCGCGAACGCGAACATTATCAAGCGTACTCTTGAGAGCTTCGGCATTATGGTCGAGATGGGGGAGATCAACGTCGGTCCGACGGTTACCCGCTACACTCTGAAGCCCGCCGAGGGTATCAAACTCTCGCGCATTACGGCCTTAAACCAGGATCTCGCACTTGCGCTTGCCGCCCATCCCATCCGTATCGAGGCGCCGATCCCCGGAAAATCGCTCGTAGGAATCGAGGTGCCGAACAAGGCGGCCGCACTCGTGCGTCTCGGGAGTTTACTTTTGTATCCCGAGTTCCAGAAAAACGGTCAGCTTGCCTTCGCGCTCGGCAGAAACGTAAGCGGCGAGCCGATTTTCAAGGATATTGCGAAGATGCCGCACCTCTTGGTTGCGGGCGCGACCGGATCGGGGAAGTCCATCATGATTCACTCGATTATCATGTCGCTTCTTTTCAAAAATTCTCCCGACATGCTCCGCTTTCTCATGATCGATCCGAAACGCGTGGAACTGTCGGTCTACGATGGCATCTCGCATCTCTTGGCACCAGTCATCACCGAAAACAAAAAAGCAATCGGGGTTCTTAGGTGGGCGATTCAGGAAATGGATCGGAGGTACGAGATACTCCTCGCGGCAGGATCGCGCGACATCAAGAGCTACAACTCATCCGGCAAATCGATGCCTTATATTGTAATCGTGATCGATGAACTTGCAGATCTCATGACCTCATTCGGAAAGGAAGTGGAGGGCTCGATCATCCGTCTCGCACAAATGGCGCGCGCGACCGGCATCCATCTCGTGGTCTCGACCCAGCGTCCCTCGGTCGAGGTTATTACCGGCCTCATCAAAGCGAACATTACGACAAGAATCGCACTTCAAGTCGCAAGCCAGATCGACTCGCGCACTATCCTCGACACGACAGGTGCGGAGAAACTTCTAGGGAGCGGAGATGCGCTCTTTATCGCGGCCGACATCTCGAAACCTGTGCGCGTGCAGGGAGCGTACCTTTCGGAGGAAGAAATCAAAAAAGTGACTTCCTTTATTAAAAAGAACAACGAAGTCATTTCAAGCGATGAGATAAAAATAGAAAACGGAGGAAACGGATCGCAGGCGAATCTTGATCTTGAGAATATGGACATGTCGGACGGCGACGAACTTCTGGACGAAGCAATCGAGCTGGTGCGCGCAGCGAAGAAGGCGTCCGCGTCATTACTTCAACGGCGACTCAAGGTTGGATATGCCAGGGCGGCACGGCTTCTCGACCTCATGGAAGAGCGAGGCATCGTGGGGCCTGGCGAAGGCGCAAAACCAAGAGAGGTGTTTATCTCGAATGGTTCTGAGGAGTAGTACTTTTTTGTGAATTTGACTTCAATCTATCGAGGCCCGGCCTCGATAGATTTGTTATTCGACCCGGGGAACGACCTGTTCTATAATGGTCTCGGGTAACAGATTTATATGGCACAGGAAGAAAAAAACCTCTCCGGATTTATCGTGGAAGCCTTGAAGGTGCGGGGAATGACGCTTGAAAAGCTCTCCCAGTTAAGCGGCGTTTCCGAGGGGGCGCTTGAGCTTCTTCTCGAGGAGCAGTTTGAGAAACTTCCTTCCGCACCCTACATCCACGGATATCTCATGAAGATCGCCGATGTGCTCAATATCGACGGGAAAGATCTATGGCAGCGTTATCTTGAAAATAACGAGGAGCTGCGCCGCTCGGGAGAAGAGGACACGCTCCCGCCCAATCGTTTCATTACGCCGCAAATCAACAAAAAGGTCGTGATTATCGCGGTATGTATCGTCGTAATCGGAGGGTATTTCATTCTTCGCCTGCCGTCGCTTCTCGGAAAACCGGAATTGAATCTTCGGAATCTTAATGAAAATCAAGCCATCGTGAAATCGTCTCAATTCACGATCGAGGGGTCGATGGATCCGGCGGACAAGCTTACGGTAAACGGCGAAGTGATTTATCCCGAGAAGGATGGAACGTTTAAAAAAGATGTTTCACTCCAGCCGGGATTTAATACATTCACTTTCGAGGTGAAAAAACTCCTCGGTAGCTCCTACACGGTTACAAAACAGGTATTTTACGAAACACCAACACCAACCCAGTAGTGATCCTTCTAAGGAGGACTACTACCGAATAAACAACAATGGCAGTACACAATAATAAAAAAACAAAAGAAAAGGAACAGGTAGGCGACTCGATCGATTCCTTGATTGAATCGCTCCAGTCGCGCTTCGGCGAGGGCTCTATCATGAAACTCGGCGAAGCACAGCACGCAAAGAAAATTGAAACAGTTTCTTCGGGATCATTCTCACTCGATCTCGCATTGGGCGCGGGAGGATTTCCGAAGGGGAGAATCATCGAGATTTTCGGGCCCGAGAACTCCGGAAAAACGACACTCGCGCTTCACGCAGTCGCGGAAGTGCAGAGGAAGGGCGGTAAAGCGGCATTTATCGACGCGGAGCACGCGCTCGACCCCGAGTACGCCGCGCGGATCGGCGTGAAGGTCAAGGATCTTATTATCTCCCAGCCGGACAGCGGCGAAGAGGCATTGAATATTTTAGAGAGCGTTGTCCGATCGGGAATCATCGACATTGTGGTCATCGACTCGGTCGCGGCGCTGACACCCAAGGCGGAGATAGAAGGGGAGATGGGCGCGTCCCATGTGGGGCTTCAGGCACGGCTTATGTCCCAAGCACTCAGAAAACTCACGGCGATTGCCGACAAATCGGGTACGATTGTTATTTTTATCAATCAGACACGCATGAAAATCGGCATCGTCTTCGGAAATCCGGAGACGACGACGGGCGGCATGGCGCTTAAATTTTATGCATCGATCAGAATCGATATCCGCCGCATCGCGCAGGTGAAAAAGGGGGAGGACATCATTGGAAACCGGGTGAAGGCGAAGGTGGTGAAAAACAAAGTAGCACCGCCCTTCAAGATCGCCGAGTTCGATATTATGTACGGCGAGGGAATCTCCTATGAAGCGGACGTGCTGAATACCGGCATCAAGTACGGTACTATACTTAAAAACGGCGCGAGCTACAATTTCGATGGAGAAAAACTCGGTGTCGGGTTCGATAATGTGCGGGAGAAATTAAAGGAAGATAAGAAACTTCTGGAGACCATCAAAAAGAAGACGAAGGATGTTGCTGAAAAGAAGGGAGTGGTGAGTGGTACGGAGACGGAGTAAAAACAAAGCCCCCGAGAATTATTCATTCTCGGGGTTATTTGATTAAGAAATTCTTTTCTCCACAGGAAAAATCCCGGCGAGAGGATTTCGATTGTCCTGGTATAAGCTCACGCGGTAGAGGAAGTTGCTTTTCATAAAGCGAAGATCGATTAGAACATGTAGGGTCTGATCGAAGTCAGGTCTCTCAATACGTACCGCGGAAGAAGTCCTCAATAAATAGGAGCACATCGAGATCCCGCGTTTGCGCAGAGTTTCTAGGATAACAAGCGTTGTCGGCACATTGGGAATTATTATGTTCTTAGTGGGGAATAGGTCTTCTGCGGCCCGTTTCTGTTCGGAAAATTTTTTTCTATAAGGAGAATAGTCGCCCTGCGTAGAAAGCACTATGAAGGCGGGTGAAGTAAGATAGGTGCCCTTTTGGGTTCTTTCGCTTTTGAAAATTCTCTCTGAAGCTGAATCCGATTTGAAGTCAATCGAGAGATTCATTGTGTTTTCCAGATCTCCTAAGCTCAGTTCTTCTTTAATAGAAATTGAGAATAGGGGCAAGAGAAAATTCGCTTCCACCGCGCCGAGCATGGCTGCTTCGGCAACTTTTCCATCTCCAATTATGGCATTGGCGAGATACGGCGTCAGCCCACCACATCTTTCCAAGGCCCCAAGAAGAGCATTCCCTGTATCATGATTTAGGCGAGCTATGCTAGCCATAGCAAACCTCCTTTTGATTAATTTACAAATCCTTCCAGAGCCGTTTGAAACTAGGTTAATCAAACCAGCCAGAGAAGGTTCTGGCTAAACAATATCTCCCTTTCTTTTCACTGTAAAGAAGGGGTTATTTCTGCCGCTCGACGAGTGTATAGAAATTCTCGAAAAGTTTGGCGATTAAGATCGGTCCTGCGCCACCGGGAACGGGGGTGTAGGATACTTTTTTAAACTCCGGACTTTGAAGCGAGGCATCATCGAAATCCCCACACATTTTTCCATCTATCTTTCCGTACCCGAAATCGATGACGATTGCATCTTCTTTTACCATCTCGGGTGTTATGAGATGCGGGTGCCCAGTTCCTAAGATCACAAGATCTGCCTTCTTCAAAATCGAAAAGTCGCTCCCCCGGTGCACCACATAAATCTCTTCAACTTTGTTCATAAGCCATGTCACAATCGGTCGTCCGATAAGGAATCCTGTGCCCACAATGCCTACTTTTTTCCCCTTAAGTTCTTCTCCAGAGGAGGAGCCCCCTTCGGAGGAGAGGTTCGCACGGCGAAGAACCTCCTCAACCGTTCCCGCAACGGGCGGAATGATCGGGTTTCTGCCTGCATAAAATGCTCCCAAAGCGCGTTCTCCCAAAACATCCACGTCCTTCTCGCGCGGCACGGCGTTCAAAATGTAATGACGATTCAGATGAACGGGAAGAGGAAGTTCGACGAGCGCGCCGCCGCAGGTTCCGAGATGCGCGATCTTCCCGACTTCTTCGCGAAGTTTGTCGTTTCCCAAGTCGGCGCTCAGTTTATACAACCTAAAATCAACACCGAGCTCTTCCGCCATCTCCTGTTTTTTCATCAAAAAACTCAAAGACGCCGGATCGTCGCCGATAAGAATCCCTGCGAGAAACTTTTTTGTCTTCGATTTCGTCTTTAACGAAGCGAGAAGCTCCTCCGCGATTTTTCTACCATCAATCACCATCGGCTCAATCGTAGCAACAAAGCAAAATGATGAAAACGACTAGAGGCAACGCCTCACAATTTCTTGTGCCGCGATTTGAAGAGGATCTACTACTGGAATATCAGAACGGTCTTTTATGTACTCGAAACAGAGAGAAAACTCGGTACATCCCAGCACCACCACATCAATGTTTTTCTCCTCAAAAAACTTTACACAACTAAGGAGCTGATCGGCCGCCTTTAATAAACCCATCCCCGCCTTTATATCGAGTATTAGTTCCATGACCTCGCGTTGGCTCTCCGGGGAAGGGTACGCGCATCGTACGTTCCCTGACATTTCAAAGATGCGTTCGTTCACCGTCCCGTTCGTTGCGAGAACACCTACAACCGCTCCCACTCCATACTTATCAAGGACATAATTTTCAAAAGCGTGGATCACGTTCAGAACGGGGACGGGAGAATTATTTGAGATATCAAGAATCCTCGCGTGAGCGGTGATACAGGGAATCGCCGCGAGGGTCGCCCCCGCATCGCCGAGGGTACATAAGGTCTTTGTTATCGCGTCAACAAACCCGCGACCTCCGTTCTCTAAAAGAGAAACGGTGCGATCGGGAATGCTCGAGTTGGTGTAACAAATAACCTCAAGATGATCCTGGTCCTTTTTTGCGGGAGTCGCCTCAATAATGAGTTTCTGAAAATAAACCCCTGCGAGCGGCCCCATTCCCCCTACAATTCCTATTCGTTCACCCCGCACCGACGATGATAAATCGCGGACGGGATTCTTTTTTCGGATATTATTTTTTTTCATACATTGCGTTTACGGATTACAATAGCGTGGTCGTGGTGCGGGGCTCACGCGGCATGGCGGTACGATTTAATGATTTTGACTACGCGTTCGACGGGTATCGCGTCGCGAACATTTCCATCTCTTCCCCTCATAGTCTCTGCGGCGAACAGGGCGTCATAAACCGCCTCTTCCGTCGCTTCGACTGCCGTAAGAAAGAACCTGTACAACACCGAATCCGGAAGCAGCATTTTCGTGCCCACACCTTCGACGCCGGCACGGTTTGTGGAAAATGCGATAGCATAATCTCCGCTCGTGGGTGAGATGACGGATCCGGTACGCGCGAGCCCGAGAAACGTTCTCTGAGCAATTCTTTTGAGCTGTCTTGAGGAAAAGGGAGCATCAGTTGCAAGCGCTACCATGCACGACCCCCCCAAGTTGCCGGGAAGAAATTCATCGAAGTCCGTCTCCCCAAGCAACTTCCCCACGGGAACGCCCGCAATGGAAAGTGAGCCACCATAATTTGTCTGCACCAACACACCAAGCGTGTATGTTTTATTCTCTACCTTTATCACCCTCGACGAACTGCCGATACCTCCTTTCCATGAGAAGGCCCGGGATCCGGTTCCGCCACCCACATTCCCGACAGAAAAATCTTCCGTGAGGTTTTTGTAGGCGTTTTCCACATCTTCGACGTTTATGGAATCCACATGTATATCGTTCAAAAACCCGTCATTCACTTCTCCCACGACTACGTTCGGCCCGTCGATCGGCCCAAGCGCCTCACGGCCGGAGAGAATTGTTACGATCCCTTGTAATGCCGCCCCTACGGAAAGAGTACTGGTAAGCCCTATAGGGGCTTCGATTGTTCCGAGTTCCTCTACCTGGGTGATGCCCGTGAGTTTTCCGTAACCGTTTCCCACAGCGATCGCGCCCGGGATCTTGTTCCGAAAAAGATTTTGAATTCCCGGATCGACGATTGTTACTCCCGTACGCACATTTTCTCCCTCGACTTTCGTTACGTGTCCCACGCGAACGCCCGGGACATCGCTTATCTTGTTTCCTTTCCCCCGCGGGAAAGAGGCCTCGATGAGGCCGTACTCGTAGAACCTTTTTTTATTATTCATGTCGTGTTATGAATACTCGATCTTACTTTCGAGTATTCATATAACAACGCGAATATATATCTGTGGGTCAGTCGTTTAAAAAACTGACCCACATTGAATGTTAATACAACGAGATGGGGGACATTGCCATATCTACCATCCCATGGACGCGTTCCGTGGTATAAGGAACCGCGGTCGCAATCCCAGAAACAACTCTTCCATTCACAATCCACGGCCTGACTAATACTCGGCAACGGAATAGTTCGTCCCTTTTTTCGGAAATATTTCTCACTGGGAGTTTCACCACCTCGGTCTGCAATTTCTGCTGTACGATGAACGGTTGATTAGATTCAAGGCGTTCATCGATCCATTCTACCCAATCTTTATCCTTGAGCCCATGTCCCATAAGGACGCCATACGAGCGCGCGGACTTCGTGTTTGCCCCGGCCACCTTCATTACCAATTCATTTCTTTCCTTTAAAGAAAGGTGTTTCAAGGCCTCGAGCGAGCCGATTTTTATTTCTGCGACGCCGAAAGGAAATGAATTATTGAGCTTTGTCGGCGTTACTAGATGAGAATCGGGAAGTACTTCGAGAAGAAGATTAAACGCCTCTTCGCCCAAGGATTCCTTGAAATAGGTCGCATGACTCCTGAATATAGAAAACCACGTTTTATTGCCGTAGTGCGCAAATTCAGGAATCAAACGGACAATTCCTTTGCTCGCTGCTTCAACAACGTCTGCGAGTTTTCCCATGGTCTCAAAGATAGGAAACTGGCGCCATACCATGCCGACGCGCTCGCCTTGATAAGATATCTTGTCTTTGTCTATCGCAAGCTCCGAAAGATTTTCCGTGGTGGCAAAGAGAACCGGATATCCTTTTGTCCTGAGATAATCCGCAAGCCACTTCATCTCGCGGATATAACAGCCGCTCCACTCATGGGAGACCAGGAAGAGAAGAGGTCCTTCCTTGGTAAGCCAGTCGAAGGTCTGCCGCCATTCCGTCTGATGCAGTCCATATGATTCATCAATATGGACCGCTTCAGGAAATCCGCCGGGCATTTCGTCGTTCTCGCTCGCGAACAAACCACTTCCGGTGAAATGCAAATCAGGACGAGAGACGGAAAAGCGATCGGTCGGCGGGAACAAATACAAATCCTTAAGACGGGGATCGGCGGGAAGATCGACGCCAGCAAGGAGCGCTTCCTGAACGCGGATATCGTATTTTAGAAGTTCTGCACTCACCGATTGGAATCGTTCCAGAGCATCCGTCACCTTTGCAAGATATTCTCTCTCAATGCCGATAGGCGCTGCAGGGACCCGAATCCAGCTTATTTTAGAGTTCTTAGGAATTTCTGCCGCCTTTGACATGTCGGAAATGATCCCCGATAGATCGGGCGCGGAACTGGAATTGAGTCTCGCGAGTATCGGGATCAATGTTTCATTAGGCAGGTGTATGTGCTTCGGTCCCGTTTCGCTCTTTTTGGGAAGGCCCCAAGGAAATTTTCCTTCTTCGAGGCGGTCTTCAAATTTTTTACGGAAGTCCGCCGCGATCTGCCTTGCACATCTTTCTACATTGGTTATTTTCAACGATACCAGCACGCCCCAAAGTACACCACTCGCCCAAGGAGGAATAAAGCCCTTGTCGGTGAGACGGGTAGAGGACTTTGGTGAAAATTCCCCGGCCAGAGACCCATCAAAGAGTACGACCGCCGCATCAGGATTGTATCCATCCATGAAGAGGTCTTTTATTTCATCTCGATTTTGGAAGACGCGACAAACGCTTTCGCCGAGAATGTTTCTGAGAGCGCCTACCACTTCTTCGCTTTTCTTGTTTCCTGCTATGGTGAAAAAAAGATCCGGGATAGGGAATTTCTGTTCCACGAGAGACTGATCAATCCGTAACATGTGCTACCTCCATCTTGTATTGTGAATGAATAGGTTTATTTGTAATTATGAAAGAACAAACGAATAAGCCTCCGTTTCGTTCGGAGGCTTATCTTAATGCTTCTTTATTGCTCGTTTTTATCTCATGAAAGAAGAACTTAGATGAACCCCCGAACCCTGCATCCAAAAAATCGTAAATATCGCGACACGGAGCTCGGCGCAATAGTGCATAAGAAGGCTAATGTTCTTCTGATTGATATTCATGATTATCTTTTAATGGTAAACACCATCTTCTTTGCTGTCAACCCCCGGAATCTCCTTCCCCCTTGGCAGAACATCAGATGGGGAATCTTTTACACAACCGTGCGACCCTTTCTTGTATTGTTTTCTTTTCTTTCCCGGAAACCTTTTCGAGAACGGAATGTATAAGGAAGGCGACTTCTTTCATCTCCCTCTCCTTCATACCGCGCGTGGTCAGGGCCGCGGTGCCGATTCTTATTCCCGAGGGATCGACGGGAGTACGCTCGTCAAAGGGAATAGCGTTCTTATTCACGATAATCCCAACGTCTTCCAATATATCGCTCGCTTCTTTCCCTCCAATACCGCACGATGCGGTATTTAAGAGGAAGAGGTGGGTATCCGTACCGCCCGAGATCACGCGCCAGCCAAGATGTTTCATTTCTTCCGCAAGGGCGCGGGTGTTTTTCACTATCTGCGTCGCATAGTTCTTGAACGCGGGCGTGTTCGCTTCACGAAGCGCAACTGCAATCGCGGCGATCTGGTTTT
>DAIDBF010000032.1 GCA_027310235.1 bacterium
TTTCCCTTTGTGGTTCTTCTTTTTTCGATTCGGAATACACAACATGCGGCGCACTATACGTCTGCGTTCCTCCCTCGTGTTTTTGATCCTCGTCCCCTTTCTTCGGAATAAGCGAAGAAAGTCCCTGGCCTGTTGACATAAGCACATTATACCTTCCCAATACTCAAAATAAAACATCTGTTTTGATTTTTTAATCAAGAAAGTTTTCTTTTCCTCTCGAAGAGGCATAGCGGAGCGAGAAAATAGATTCACGAGCAAGGACGAAGAACACAAGGAATTACGCACTGTCCGAGTCCCTTCAGGTCGAGTTTGCGTAATTCCCGTGTGTTCGAGGACAAGCGAGGAGAATCTATGCGAGCGGAGCTTTGTGCCGATGAGAGAGAAAAAGAAAACTTTCCATATCCTTATAAAAACTAAAACAGAGGTGCGTAAACCTCTGTAACTGCATTCCGTTCCTTCAAAAGAAATTTCGAGGACAATGTATAAATATAATAAACAAAGAGCAACTCGAAATATGAAGTAGAGAAACGTTCGTTACCGAGATTCGTGCATTCCTCTGTTCTAGCAAAACGTATATACGCTAGCCCGAGATGGATAAACTGTAAGCCGATCACGCACACACGTAACGGCCGTACACGAATGTCCGTGGTCCGCACTCACACCCGCACCACGACGAGCCGCAAAAATCATATCATCCTACCTTACAGTGTCAACCCAGTAGTAGAAACTCGATTGTGTATAGTTCCCTCTACTTCTAATTTATGAAACAAACAGATTATTCGAGAAGTAAGGATAGGGGGGCTTATCTGAACGAATAATTATCGAGTTTTCACTACTGGGTCAAATCCTATCCCCAAACATCGGCGAGCCGAAATGATATGGGGTATCCACGGGCAATTCGAACGGCGGCTCCTCCAGCATCTCCAGCTCTTCGTTCAAGAGCCGAACCTCGTTCTCGAGCGGTGCAAGCTTCCGTTCCACGGGACGCATCGGTGGATGCGTTCCCATCACTTTTTCCGCGTTACCGCCAAGAATTTCTTCGGCGAGCTCTTCATACGCGAGCGCGCCGGGACTCTGCGGCGCATAAAGCATGATCGGTTTCTGGTAACTCGGCGCTTCCGCCAAACTCACCGATCGCGGAATCTCCGCTTCGTACACGCGATAGGGAAAACGACGGCGCACTTCGCGCGCGATCTCGCGGGAAAGTTTTTCCCGCTTATCGTACATCGTGATCAGCGCGTTAATCGAGTTCAAAGAGTGCCCGAGGTTATTTTTGATAAGCTCAATACTCTGCAGAAGCTGCGTCAGTCCCTCCAGACTGTAGTACTCGCATTGAACTGGAATCAATACCTCATCCGCCGCGAGAAGTCCGTTTACCGTAAGAAGATTCAAACTCGGACCGAGATCGATAAAAATGAAATCGTACCAGTCGCGGACTTTTGCCACAAAACGGTTCAAGTACCATTCTCGCTCGGGAAGATTCACGAGTTCAATGAGTGCTCCGGCGAGATCGGGAGATGCCGGCACCACCTCGAGATTCGCGAGATAACTTCGCCTGATCGCGCGTTCGTGTGCCTGGCCCCCGAGAAGCACGTGATAGATCGTCTCGTCAGGCGCGTGCTCGACGCCGAGTCCGGAGGTCGCATTGTATTGAGGATCGAAATCGATGAGAAGCACTCGTTTCCCGAGCATCGCGAGGTATGCCGCGAGATTCATCGCGGTTGTGGTCTTTCCCACTCCCCCTTTCTGATTACATACCGCAATTACTCTTGCCATCATATTTACTATACGGCTTTTTTGTGGCACCATCAATCCAGTAGTAGAAACTCGATTGTATACAGTTTTTCATTCCTAACCTACAGAAACAAACTAATCTATCCGAGAAACGAGAATAGATATAATTTTCTGGATGAATAGTTATCGAGTTTTCACTACTGGATCAACGGAGCATTTCGAAATGCCGAGGTGGCGGAACTGGCAGACGCGCAGGACTCAAAATCCTGTGATCGCAAGGTCGTGAGGGTTCAAGTCCCTCCCTCGGCACTAGTAGAAACATTTTTAGAATCAGAGAAGAGGTGCGGATTTTGCAAAGCAAAATCCGCACACTGCCCGCCGCGTCCGCGCTTGGCGGATGCGGTAAAATCCCAAAGTTCGCCCCAGCGTATGGAAACCGTTTTGTCCTTGATTTCAGGGTTAGAGCCGATTTTCTGAAAAAACTTCTTCCATTCCACAAAATTGGAAGTTTTTTCCAAATCGGCTGCTTCTTTCAAGGACAAAACGAAACTCCGCAAGGGTTCGATCCAATTCTTTCTCTGTTGCCCAAAATTGGTTTCTGATTCGAGTAAACCGGCCTTTTCGCGCATAAGCAGGTCTTTGCACTGTAGATATATGTCGCGCTCAATATCGCCGTCCAAATAGACAGACACGAGCTTGTCTAACTTCCCTTGGTTTGCTCGAATGTTTGTTTTCAAATTTTGGGCAACATTTCCTTTTTCTGAAATTGATTCTTTTTCCCATACATCAATCTGCTTTTCCATTTCCTCAATTTCGGAAAAAGGAAACGACACTGATTGAAGCAGATTTTGCAATTGTGCGGCGAGTAATTTTTCTTGCGTATACGGCTGTGCGCACCTCCCATTTTTCTTAGTGCAACGATAGTAGGTGTAGCGTGTGCCAAATCGGTTAGTCGCATATTGTGCCGTGATCGCACAGCCACACTCGCAGCACTTTGCAAATCCGGTAAATGCGAACGGAAGCGCAACCTTGGAC
>DAIDBF010000057.1 GCA_027310235.1 bacterium
GAACATAAGAAAGGGGGTGTATCAGAATCGCGATGGCAGAGTACGGCATCATAAGGATTTTAACAAACGCAATAATAATCCTGGAAACATTATGCGTATGGGATGGAAGGAACATTGGAATCTTCATGCGGACTCTATATCTTTTCGGCACAAGAACGATCCGGAGTATATGCAACGACTTAATGAGGGTAGAGCACGCTACATCTGCGCACACCGCGCTCTTTTTTCCAAAAGAGTGAGAGTGTTAAATCAGAAACTTTGGCAGAGCGAAGATTTTAGGAACAAACACCGTGCGAGAATGCAGGAGATGTGGTCTCGCCCAGCATATAAGGCGCGGATGCGAGACATATCGAGCAGTGTAATGAAAGAAAAGTGGCGCGACAGTTCCTATCGCGAGTTTATGGGTTCGCTGAAATCGAAAGAAATGAGAGAGCGATGGAACGACCCGGAATATCGCACGAAACAATCGGCAAGAATGCGGGGTATGTCGACCGCGCTGTGGATGCGCGAGGATCATCGCAAACATATTTCTTGGCTTAGCAAAACAAGAATGAGCGACCCCGCGCGCCGCGCGGCGCAGAGTAAGATCGCGAAAGCGCTCTGGAACAACCCCGCGTTTCGAGCGCGCTATGAAGAAAACCATTTCTCGGTGATGGCGAAAAAGCTCTGGAACAATCCGGCGACGAGAGCATTCCATCGGGAAAAAGCGATACACCAATGGCAAGATCCAGAGTTCAGAAAAACCATTACTCACGCGGTAGGGAAGAGTAATCTTGCCCGCCTCGAAAAAAATCCGCACCTTATGGATGAGCTTGCCGTCCGTGCGGCGACAGCACTAGCACAAAAATGGAAAGATCCACATTACAAGGAACAGGTGATAAAAAGCAGAATACTCGGCTACGCGTATTCTCTTCTCAAAAAATATCAGAGAATAACCCCTTCACTCTACGAACAGAAAAGAAAAAACAATGGGGTGCCGAGACTGGAACGCGCGCTCAAATATTTTAAAAATTTCCGCGAGATTGTAGAACATGCTCCTCTCTACAATCATACCGTAGCAACTGTTTCGACAGTGAAAAAAAGAAGAGAAGACGTATATGACATCACGGTTCGTAATACTCACAATTTTCTCCTTGATATTGGTATATTTGTTCACAACTCGGTTGATGGGGATGCACCTGCCGCAATGAGATATACCGAAACGCGTCTCTCGAAAATTTCAGAAGAACTTCTTACGGATATCGAAAAAGAAACTGTCGACTGGCTCCCCAACTATGATGCGACGCGCGAAGAGCCGGGGTTTCTCCCCGCGAAGCTCCCCAATCTTCTCTTAAACGGCGCGGTGGGTATTGCGGTCGGCATGACGACCTCGATTCCTCCGCATAATCTCGTGGAGATTGCGGATGCAACCATGCATCTCGCGAATCATCCCGGGAGCGATGTGAAAGAACTCATGCAGTTCGTAAAAGGACCGGACTTTCCTACAGGCGGCGTCATCTACGATCGCCGGGCGCTCGAGGAGGCCTATGCGACGGGAAAGGGATCAGTCACCACAAGAGGAAAAACGGAGATTGAGGAACGGAAGAACGGAAGTTTCCAGATCGTCATCTCGGAAATTCCGTACCAAGTAAACAAGTCCACCCTGATCACGAAGATCGCCGAGCTGGTGCAAGAAAAAAAGATCGAGGGCATTAAAGACGTGCGGGATGAATCGGACAGGGAGGGGCTCCGGATCGTAATCGAGCTCAAGAACGACGTGCGGGCGCAGCGCATCTTAAACCAGCTTTTTGAATATACCGAGCTTCAAAAGAATTTCCACTACAACATGCTCGCGTTGACGAATGGTTTGAAGCCGGAGATTCTTTCTTTAAAGGACATCTTGGGCGCGTACCTCGATCATAGAAAAATCGTAATCCGCCGCCGCACGGAGTTTGACCTCCGGAAAGCCGAGGAGCGGGCGCACATCCTCGAAGGACTCGTGAAGGCCCTGGGCGTAATCGATAAGATTATCGCGACTATCAAAAAATCGAAAGACAAGGACGACGCGCGGCAGAATCTGGTAAAAAACTTCAAACTCACCCCCGTACAGGCGGACGCGATTCTCGAGATGAAGCTCCAAAGCTTGGCGGCGCTTGAGCGGCAAAAACTCGAAGACGAACTCAAAGAGAAAAAGAAACTCATCGAGGAACTGAAACTTATTTTAAAGGAGCCGAAACGAGTTCTCGGTATTATCAAACACGACCTCGAGGAGCTGAAAAAAAACTTCCCCGACCCGAGACGCACGAACGTGATCGCAAGCGGCCTCAAGGAATTCAAAGAAGAGGATTTAATTCCTAAAGAAGAAGCGCTTATTACCCTGACCGAAGACGGCTACATCAAGCGGATGCCACCGGGAACATTCCGCGTCCAGAAACGCGGAGGAAAAGGATTGATCGGCTTTGATTTAAAGGAAGAGGACCAGATTTATGAATTGCTGTCGGCCGATACCCACGATAATATTCTTTTCTTCACGACGAAGGGGCGTGTGTTCCAAACGAAGGTGTATGAAGTCCCCGTCGCGAGCCGCACCGCGAAGGGAAAATCGGTATATAACTTCCTCGACATTCCCACGAACGAAAAGGTGAGCGCGGTGGTCACCTATCCCCAGGATTACATCGAAGATCAGGGCGAACGCACCAAACATTTTCTTGTCATGACGACGCAGCGGGGAATTATCAAGCGTACGCCGCTCAAGGATTTCGGAAACGTCCGAAGGACTGGTATTATTGCCATCAAACTTCAGAGCGGCGACCTTTTGGAATGGGTACGTCTCTCGGGCGGCGACGACCAGATCGTGCTCGTAACCGCGATGGGACAGGCAATCCGTTTCAAAGAGAAAGACGTGCGGAGCATGGGGAGAAGCGCCGCGGGAGTCAGGGCCTTGAACCTGAAAAAGCAGGATACCGTAAGCGGACTTGATATAATAAGAAAGGAGGATTTGGAAAAAGGAAGTAAGATATCGCTTCGCGTGCTCGCGGTAATGGCGAATGGTTTTGCAAAACAAACTTCCATAAAAGAGTATAAGCTCCAGCGCCGCGGCGGTTCAGGAATCAAGACCGCGAAAATTACCCCGAAAACGGGACCCGTAATCGGCGCACACATTGTGGACGATGAAGTGGAAGGGGTGCTCGCATTTTCTTCGAAAGGGCAGGCGCTTCGCGCAAACCTGAAAGACATCCGCGTCTTGAGCCGCGCAACGCAGGGAGTGAAGATTATGAATCTCGAGAAGGGGGACACCTTAGTCGGGATTGTGTGTCTCTAATAACAATATGTCGCTTACTCATTCTCAAAAAGTAGTTCTCTTGATCGGGGGAGCGGTCGTCGTCGCAATCGTGCTCGTGATTATGGGCGTTATCCCCGGACTTCGAACTACCACGAACGACCCGCATCAGATGAAAGCGGCGCTTACGGTCTGGGGCGTATATGATAATCAAGATGCATATTCGGGCGCGCTTCAGAACTTCGCAACCATATATCCGAATGTCACGGTAACCTACCGCCGATTTTCGAATCCTTCCGACTATAACTCGGCGCTACTCGATGCACTTGCGGCGGGAACCGACCCCGATATTTTTATGATCCGGAACACCGACACGCCGAGGCAGATCAATAAAATCCTGCCCGCCAACTCGGCCTCACTCTCGCTTCTGCAGCTGAAACAGCTTTTTCCCCAGGTCGTCACGCAGGATTTCTATCGACAGAATAACGTCTACGGACTTCCGTTTTCGATCGACACGCTCGCCCTTTTCTATAACAGAAATATTTTTGATCAAGCGGGGCTCCCGCTTCCCGGTACGTGGCAGAGTTGGGAGGATTTTTTGGACACCGTACCGAAACTCGTGACGAAAGATGCGAAGGGCGCGATTACAGAGGCGGGGGCGGCGATCGGAGGAAACGACGATACCATTCCTACGGCATCCGATCTTCTTTCGCTCCTTATGCTCCAGAACGGTTCGAAGATCGGCGATCAGGGCGCGCCTTCGTTTACGGGAGATCTCGGAATCCAGGCGCTTACTTTCTATACGCAGTTCGCCGACCCGAATTCGAAGGCCTACACATGGAACGACTCGATGCAGAACGCAAGGGACGCATTCGGACAAGGGAAGGTGGCGATGATCTTCGATTACGCCTCGTCTCTTCCCGAACTCAAAGCGAGAAATGCATACCTGAACTTCGAGGTCGCTCCGGTACCTCAACCGAAGAACGCCGCGACGCCCGTCGCATTTCCCGATTACTGGGGCTATGTCGTCTCGCGCCAGACGAAGTATCCGACCATCGCATGGGACTTCATTCTTCAGGCCGCGACGAACGCCACTGTCGCGAACGAGTATGCCGTGCGTACGGGAAAACCGCCGGCCTTAAACTCGCTTCTTTATCAGTATCAGAACGATCCGACATTAAGCGTCTTCGCGCGACAAGCCCTCATCGCGCGATCGTGGGACGAACGCGACAAGGACGCCGCGAGAACGATTTTCTCGCAGATGATCCACGCGGTCGTGGTGGAGAAAGAAAGGCCGATCGACGCGCTCGGGGCGGCGCAAAACGCTGTCAACCAAATTATTCAACGGAGTTACTAACATGAAAAAACAAATCAAATTTTTTCTCCTTACTCCGGTTTTGTTTTTTTTAACTTCCAACGTTTCGAGAGCGGCATTCATCGATATCTGGAAAGGGACGTCGAACGGGGGGTGTAACACGTCTGCCACGGGATGTTCACTCTGCGACGGCGTCAAGGTGGCGGTGAATATCATAAACATTATGACCGAGCTCGCGGTTATCCTTACGGTCGGCATGACGGTCTATGGAGCGATCATGCTTATGATATCGGGCGGATCGGAAGAGCGGGTACGAAAGGGGAGGGGAATTATTACAAGCGCCGTGATAGGCCTTGTGATCGTTCTCGTGGGCTGGCTTATCATCAACACGGTGCTTCATCTTCTTACCGGCAACATCAACTTCCCCTGGGCCGACATACAGTGCTACAATATAACATAATAATATGAAAGTTTTTGCCGTCGCTTTTCTCATCTTGTTCTGCTTCTTAACGCTTTCTCCCGCACTGGTCGCCGCACAAAACCCTCCGAACAGCGGATCGAATCCTCCAAATAGTGGCTCCAATCCGCCAAACAGCGGGTCGAACCCAAATTCAGGTTCGGCTCCCCTAACCAATCCGCTCGGCGCTTCTTCCTTTGAAGACCTTCTGAAAAACATTGTCGATTGGCTCATCACGATCGCAACGCCGATCGCCGTCGGCATGATCCTTATAGGCGCGTTCCAGATGATTTTCGCGGGCGGAAACCCGGAACGGTTCGCCACAGGAAGAAAAACAATTCTTTACACTGCAATCGGGTATGCTATAATCGTGGTAGGTTGGGGCATGGTTTCGATCATTAGAGATGTATTGAATGTCCAGTAGCTCCAAAAGGTCGAGCAACAACCAAAAAGCCATGAAAAAAACATTACAGACGATTGCCGCAGTAGTACTTACAGTAAGTATGCTTTCACCGCTCGCTGCGTTTGCACAGACAAATAATCCAATCGGTGATACTGGTAATATTCAGAATCAGGCACCTGTTTCCACCCTTTCGGGAGCAACCTCGAGCTTGGCGAAGATCGTGAACTGGGTAATTGTCATCTTCTGGGTTTTGACCGTTCTCTTCCTTATCTGGGCTGCCGTTCTCTATCTTACCGGCGCGGGGAACGAGGAAAAAATCAAAGAAGCAAAAAACAGGGTCATCTACGCGATTATCGCCGCGGCAATTGCGCTTCTTTCGACCGGATTACAGACGATCGTGAAGAGTGCTTTAAGCGGAACACTATCGTAAGCCCTTTTGCTTTTAAAACTCCGTCTGCCTGAGGCAGGCGGAGTTTTTGTTTCCCGGAGGCCCTTCGGGAGGCCCGGCCTCCGTCGCCAGTGGAAGCCCAGCCTCCGTAAGGAAGCTGGGCTTCCTTATATTAGCGTCGTCTTTTCGAGTGTCCTATAGTATAATTAACATATGAATCTGTTTCTTATCGCACACGCCCAACAGAGTTCCATTACTTCGCTTACCCAGGTTGAGAGTTCGGTTTATAGAATCGTGAATTTTCTCTACACCACTTTCTGGATACTCGCAATAGGAGCGCTCGTCTGGGCCGCCATTCTTTTTCTCACGGCAGGCGGCGACAAAGAGAAGGTGACAAAAGCAAAAAAAATGGTACTCTACGCAGTTATCGCGGCGGCAGTGGCGCTTCTCGCAACGGCAATCTACCCCATTACGTACAATGTTCTCCAGGGGAAGTAGCGATAACGAATTAGGAAACCCAGCCCCTGTCGCCGGTGGAAGCCCGGCCTCCGCCCGCCTGCAACGCTTATGCGAGCATTGCGGGCAGGCGAGGAAGCCGGGCTTCTCTATATTGCCATCGGGGAGGCCGGGCCTCCGCGAGGAAGCCCGGCCTCCTTATTTTAGATCGGCCATTCGCCATCCGTATGTTATTCTCTCCCTAATCCTCCTTCTAAGCGCCGCCCTGCATCTCGTACGCATCGGAACCCCCGACCGTCCCGTGTTCGACGAGGCCTACTTCGCGACGTATGCCGCGGATAACGCCCTTCACACTCCTTATTTCGATATTCATCCTCCTCTGGGGAGATTTCTTTATTCCATTCCTCTCTTTTTCTACGACAGAAACGATTTGAAAGGAGCTACTTATATAGTGAATGAAAAAACGCCCGATGGAACATCGT
>DAIDBF010000061.1 GCA_027310235.1 bacterium
ATGATATACTGCAAGCCGCTCACGAGATGAGTTATGTGAGGGGCGAGCATAATCAAGAAGGATAGTAACCATGGAACAATCCGAAGAAGATAAAACAAAAACCTACGAGCTTACCGCACTCGTGAAAAACGAAGAGACGAACGTTTTAAGAAGCGCCCTTCAGAAAATCGGCGCGTCGCTTCTCGAAGAAAAGCCGCTCGTAAAGATGCAGTTGCAGTATCCAATCTTAAAGGAACAATTCGCGTTTCAGGCGGTGCTGTATTTTACCGCGCCCGAGGAAACGATTGCCGCGCTCCAGAACGATCTCAATTTTAACAAGGAAGTCATTCGATATGTAGTGAAAATCCCGAGACGCGTAAGCAAAGAGGAGTCAAGGGGCGGTATATTCGAGAGAGGAAGCCGCGAACGGGCGAGGTTCGCATCGCCGCATGAACCACGCGAGACAAGAAAACCAGAGATACTTACGAACGAAGCGCTCGAGAAGAAAATAGAGGAGATACTTCAATAGTGCTATAATTTATAGAAAGGCATTCATCCCGTGAGAAGCCGCGATCGCGTCCTTAAAGCGGGGATACAAGAAACCATGAAGATTAGTCGTAACAACAAAAATCATAAATCAGATCGCCCGATCGCGATCTGCTTCTAACGGGATGAATCTCAACAAAGTTTTCATTCTCGGTAACTTGACTCGCGATCCCGAATTGCGACAGACGCCGTCGGGACAGTCCGTATGTTCGTTCGGAATCGCCACGAACAGCTTCTTTCAGGATAAATCGGGACAGCGCCAACAGAAGACGGAATTCCACAACATAGTGGTGTGGGGGAGACAGGCGGAGATCGCGAATCAATTTCTAAAGAAGGGAGGATCGGTGCTTATCGAAGGGCATCTCCAGACGCGCGCATGGCAGGATAAGCAGGGGATTACTCACCGAACGACCGAGATTATTTCCGAGCGTCTTCAATTGGGCCCCCGTAGCGCGGGCGGAGGAGGATCCTCCTTCGAGCGCAATGCTTCTAAGGAAGAGGGGACGGATTCGGCCAAAGAAGAATTGCCCGAGATTCGGATCGACGAGGAAGATATAAAACCGGAAGATATTCCTTTTTAACAAAGTGTATGAATCCCGCACCTTTAGAGGACTGTGGGAATGGAAAAACAAAAAGAATATGAACTACAAGAACAACGTCGCAATAATGAATAATAGGGTATCCCGCTTCGTAAGAAGCGTGGTCCTCTAAAAGTGCGGGATGAAATCGAAGAAACAGTGTTTTTTTTGTTCGCAGAACGCGAGAGAGATTGACTTCCATGACGTCGAGATGCTCAAGCGCTTTGTTTCAAGCCAGGGGAAGATAATCGATCCTCGGCACACCGGTCTTTGTGCAAAACACCAACGCCGTCTTGCACAAGCCGTGAAGCAGGCGAGGATCATGGGGTTCCTCCCTTTCGTGGCGCGATAGTTTTACTTTCATGTCGTTCGACATCATGCTCTTGAATGCCGTCCACGGGCTTGCCGGGTGGTCCGGAACGCTTGATGCGGCCGGAGTTTTTTTTGCTCAGTATCTTCCTTTCCTTCTTCTGATTCCTCTCGTTGTGTTTCTCTTTAAAGGAGAAACGCCGAAGGCAAGATTAGATACCCTTCTTTTCTGGACACTTACCGCACTCCTCTCGAGGGGAGTTATAACCGAGGTAATCAGGTTTTTCTTTCCGCGGGAGCGCCCGTTCGAGGCGTTCGGGTTTACTCCCCTCATCTCCGAATCCGGGGCGTCATTCCCCTCGGGGCACGCGGCATTTCTTTTCGCGCTCGCGCTCGCAATATTCACAATGAACAGGAAGTGGGGGTGGTGGTTTTTGGGACTTTCTTTTGTAAACGGAGCCGCGCGGGTATTCGTTGGGATTCATTATCCCTCTGATATTATAGGAGGGCTTCTTGTTGCACTCGTCTCTCTTGTCGTCGTAATTTATGTGCTTCGCATCTCACCCTCGCACATCAGGGAAAAGAGCAATCCTCCAGCCGAAGAACATCATGAGACGCATGAATCCCTCACATAACACGTGAAGGTGAAGGAAGAGTAAAAAATTAAGAGGCGCTATGGCTATCACGGCAAGTCGCTTAGTGAATCAGTTATATGAGGGATGAATCCGAAGCAGTACAAAAATTACCATAAAGAACTCGCCCGCGCACTTCGGGAG
>DAIDBF010000096.1 GCA_027310235.1 bacterium
CTCAGCTTCCGCATCTGCGTAATAGTTCCAGTGTAACACTGCCGCGTTTCTTCTCCCCGAAAGTTATCCCCAAAATTATCGAGGCCGGGCCTCGATAAAGTTATCCACAATATTATTGAGGCCGGGCCTCGATAGATTAGGGGGGGCGATCGATGTTAGCGGGAAGAATTTTGCGGAGTGGGAATCGAAAGAGGAGAAAATACAGGTTCCTCCCATGAAACCCGAGCGACGCTTTGGTTTTTCGGAATGGAATCCCAGTTCGCCTCGTCGGCAGTCTCCCCCTCCGGATTATAAAGCACAAGCGCGCCTTCCCTTGAACTCAAGGAATATGATTTCGGCCATAAAATGTCGGGAAGTACGGCAGTGTTCGCATATCCTGCCTCGTGCGCAATAAGGAAATAACGATACGGCGGAATACTGCTTTCCTTGAAGCGCGCCGGGGAGACGAACGAAGATTCGCTTCCCGTACCGCTTCGTTTTTTGATGCTCCACCCCTCGAGCGAAACCGCACGCTCGTTGGGATTATAGAGTTCAATAAACTCGTCTTGCGCGCTTGAAATCGTCCCTGCCATCACCTCGCTTATCAAAATCTTTGGATAGCGTATGGACTGCCGCGCTTCAGAAGAAACCGCGATCTCCGCGCGCATCATGGCGGGTGCAGTATTCCCGCCGCCAAGCGGGATCTCGGCGATCACTTCCTTGCGCGGAAAGAAGGTAGCGCCGACGAGATTAAAAAAATTCGCGAAAACATCCGGGAAGAGAAAAGGAGAACACGCCATCATAAGTACCATCACTCTGAAAATCACCTTTCGCATAGATATATACTATAAACGCTAATTGCCATGAGGAATAAAAAGAACAAAAGTTATCCACAAAATTATCGAGGCCCGGCCTCGATATATTGAAGTTGGGCTTCGATAATTTGCTGGCTGGAGGATGAGGATAACCCTGAAAATAGAGGCGTCGTGTCAAGATTGCAAAAAGCTGAGAAAAGATGTATAACATAAGTACAATCAAGAAATTTTAAAAACGATATTAAGAAATATCAATATAATCAGGAATTTCTGAAACTCTGAAATTCCGCATCCCTAAGGAGGGATAAAATGAAAACGAAAAAGTTTTGCTTTTGGATATTTTTTCTCATTCTTTCTCATACCATCCTTTCCCAATCCCAACTATCAGAGGCGAATGGGTGGGTCGGGGGGAAGTGGGAAATTTATCCACCGACCGTGATCGACTCGGTGAAGAGTGAATTTTTGACAGGGCAATACAGTTCTGTTTGTCAAAAATTCACTATTTTCGGAACGTCATCCATACAGCAGGAAGGAGCGAATAGCTCTCTTGCTGCTTTTCTGAAAAAGGGGTTTAGCACCAGAGACGTGCCGGACTCGATCTTCCTTGATTACCGATTCCCCATCGAGGAAGAGGTGAATGTTGAGGAGATTTATATGTTTAATATGAGATTTTTTGGGAAGGGAGAGGAAGCGACCCTTGGAATTCCCACCGTTCCTGTTCCTCAGAGGGACGAGTGGAAACGCGTGAGGTTTAGTACCGCGCGAATCTCTAAAATCGCCTGGGACTCACTGCAATTTGTAATAGCGGTGAGGTGCAAGCAAGGGCTTACTCGCACCGTCTTCTCGGTGCTCCTCGACAATCTGCGTTTCCGCAAAGGAAACCAGATAGAGTTGATAGATGGGTTCGGGGACACTATAACAAGCGTTCCATGTGAAACCCAGTTGCCGCAAAACTTTTCACTTTCTCAGAACTACCCGAACCCGTTCAACCCAACGACAGTGATTAGGTATCAGGTGTCAGGTATGAGTCATGTGACGCTTGGTGTCTATGATGTGCTCGGGCAGGAAGTTGCCATGCTGGTGAATGAGGAAAAATTTCCCGGAAGTTATGAAGTCAATTTCAACGCTTCAAATCTTTCCAGCGGAGTGTACTTCTACACCTTGCGAGCCGGTAACTTTGTTGAAACCAAGAAGATGTTGTTGATAAAGTAATTCCGAATCACCGAAATCAGCAACGCCCGAATCATTTCTCGGGCAAAATAGAGATTTAACTTTAGGCCTTTGCATATGCACAAGGTCTAAAATATTTTTAACCCCAATCTATCGAGGCCCGGCCTCGATAGAAATTATTTTATCGGAAGGACCGCAAGTGTGAGCGAGGCATCTTTTCCTCCAGGACAATTATTCTTACAGCTCAAAGTAAAAAGCCCGCTCTCCGGAAGAAGGATGCTCCCCGATTGCACCTTTCCTGCGGGCGCCCAGAAGTACGTGTGAAGTTCGTATGAATTGATATCCACGGGCGCCGTTCCCGCCTCGAGATTAATTTGGAGGGTATCGCCCTGATTCACTACGATCTCCGAGGGGACAAATCCCGAGGCATCGGGACGCACGTTAAATATCCTTAAACTCTCTCCCGAAGGACCCGCAACGAGCACCTGATCGGGCTTCGAAAGCGTATAATCGTTCGGAAAACTTTTCTGAGGTTGCGTCTGGGATTGTGGTTGTGGTGAAGGTGGTGCCTCGTTTTGCACTGTGGCCTGATTCTGTGTTTCTGGTCCCGATAGATGCTCCGCCTCTTGCGACGCAGGTCCTGGAGTAGTATCCTTCCGCGGCCCCGCGATGACAAAAAACAGCGCGACAATCCCCAGGCAAACCACGAGCGCGATGATACTCATTACTTTTCTCTTAGGCATAGTTAATTACCGAGGAAAAATCCTCGCGCACAATAATCAACCCGCAAGTTTTGAGTAACCTGCGGCGCGCATTTTTTATTTGTCGCGTTCGAAGCGTCAACCGATTGAAGCTGGCTGCAGCTTGCATCGACGCTATTATTCAAACTGGTATCGGTGTTGTACCCGAAAAAGTAGAGTATATTCAAACTTGGGCACTTGATGTTATTCACTTGGACACTCGTTCCTGCGGTATTTCCCACCAGCTGATACGCTCCGGTCGCGGGTTTTAAGTACACCAGATACCCGCTTGCGGATCCAGACCACGTCGCGGTGGTACCCGGCGTTCCCGAAGGAGGCGGCGCGGATACGTTCGTGGGAGACGAAGGAGCGCTCACACAGGGATTGGTAGAAAATGCTCCCGACGTTCCCGTACTCGAATAGTAATATCTTGTGTTCGTATATACATATGCTTGTATGCTTATGGTGTAGGAAGTGCTGCAGGTGAGTCCCGTAACGCCGTTAAACGTCGTCGCTCCCGCGCCGGGATTGTAGGTGGCGGTTACTGGGGTCGTCGTCAGATTGAAGTTCGTCTCGTCAAGCGGCGCATTTCTCGTCCAGCCCGCAGTCGCAGTGTTTTGCCCCGTTGCGGAACCGGTTACCGCACTCGGCGTTCCCGGCGTACAGGCATCCAACGTTACGCTTGCCGTGCCCGCCGACGTCATATTTCCTACCGCATCTCTTATTTTTCCATACACGGTATAAGTACTCCCGCATGATCCGGATAATGTTTGAGAGGAAGAAGAATACCATGTATAAGTCGCTCCGTCAGTTGAATACCCATACGGTGTCGCATGTAATCCCGAACTGCCATCGCTTCCCGCACTCATGGTTACTGAAATTCCCGTCTGGCTCGACGCAGAAGCGGAGACGGTCGGAGGATTCGGAGAAGGAGCAGTAGTATCAAGGTTATAAGGCCCGTTCCAGGTGTTCGTGTTTCCCGCATTGTCCGCACCGCAGAGATACAGCGTATGAGTACCGTCGCTCGGGATAGTAATCGTTGCGCCGTTCGCGTACGACGTGCCCGAAGCGGAGCAGGATGCGCTATCCCAAAGGTACTTCGAATAATTCCATCCCGAACCGCCGCTGTCTGATGCTGAAAGCGTTATCGTGGGACTCGAACCATACCAACCACTCGAAGAATTATTCGCCGAAACCGAGGGAGCAGTCGCATCTCTTTGATACAATCCGGAACACACGGGTGATGCGCTCCAATTTCCGATGGTATCCTCCGCGCGGATGCAGAGATTCCATGCTCCGTCGCCCGACGGACTCAACTGCGAGCCATTCGTGAACGTCGAGGCGGTAGTGGTTGCCATATCGCACGATGCCGCGGTAGTCCAGCAGTGGCGGACATAGGCGACGCCGGAAGTGTCCGATGCGGTAACGGTTACGAGAGGGTTGGGAGTCCACGCAATGGAAGTCGGACTGAAGGCGATGGTAGGAGGAGTGGTATCGCACGCACTCGTGCTCGCGTTTGCCGACTGAGTCGAGTTCGAAGAAGTATAGGTGCGTCCGTTTGTTGTCACATATGCATTCACAATTGCGTAATATGACGTGCCGCACGCGAGTCCGCTTACCGGGGCCGAGGTAGCGCCCGCCACGGCGGTGGTTTGTGCGGCAAGTGCGGCCGTTGATGCGTTATAGACGTATACGTTGAAACCCGATTGAGTAGTCGGAGACCCTGCTGTCCAACCCGCACTCCCGGTCGTTTGCCCCGTACCCGTACCGGAGAAACTCACCGCGGTCGGCGTCCCGGGAGTGTCTTGATCCGTAGTGATGACATTCGAATTTGCAGAATTTGAAGAATAATAATACCTCCCATTCGTATATACATACGCATCAACATAAAACGCGTAGGGGGTGTTCGGAGTTAATCCGGTCGCAGTCCCCGATGTCGCCCCCGCTCCAGCCGTTCCGCGAAGAGGGCCGCCACTACTATGAATCTCGAATCCGGTTTCATCAAGCGGCGCGTTTCTTGTCCAAGTCACGTTTGCACTCGTCTGAGTAAGGGCGGTCGCGGTACCGATGGTAGGAGTCCCCGGCGTCGGCTGATCGGTCGTCGCGGAGGCATTTGCGGAAGGAGGACCATTTCCGCCCACATTATCAAAGGGAACCACGTAATATGAGTATGTGGTGTTTGGGGTTAATCCTGAGACGGAATAATTCGTCAAGGTCGTGTTGGCAACAAAAGCTCCAGCTGAAGTATATATATAATAAAGAGATGCGTTAGCAACCGCAGACCACGAAAGGGAGATGGCTGTCTGCGAGGTGGGGGCTGCGGTTATAGATGATGGAGCGCAAAGAAGATAGATTGAATTTCCATCCAGAATCCTCGAGGTACCGTTTCCATCTTGCGACTGGATGCCATAAGAGTAGAGGTTCCCACAGGTGAGAGGTGAATTATCTCCATATGCGTTCGCGGAAGCACTCATTGTGGTAAGCCAATTTCCATTTCTATAAATACTCTGGCCGGTTATCGGGGAGCCGGGCGTCCATAATGTCTTTAGTGTGCCGCCGTTATTCGAGCTCGAAACGCCGGACGGCAATGGCGTGCACGCCCGCGTGGTAATATTGGATAGTGTGTTACTTTGGGTACTTCCCCCGCTGTTGTATGCCACTATGTAATAGCCGTAATTCGTCCCGCCGCCGCACGAAAGTCCGGTGTCGGCATATGTCGTTCCGCCCGTGGAACCGACCTGAGAATACGCCCCTCCATTTACATTCCGGTACACATAGTATCCCGTTGCCCCGCTCGCCGAAGTCCACGAGAGATCGATCTCGGAAGCACCACTAACATTCAGAGGTTTTGTGGGAGTATTTAAGGTAAATCCTCCGGGAGTACACGCACCAGTTGTTACCGACGCGGTGTTAGTACAGCCATATGCACCAGAACACGCCTGGTACGAATAAGAAGTGCCGCAACTTAAGCCGCTATCGTCGTAACTGCTTGTCCCGGGAGCCGGATATGCGATCTCTACTGAGTTCCTGTAGAGCGTCTGAGTACAGGTACTGCATACGGTGCTTGCGGACCATGAGATGCGAGTGGTGGTCTGCCCTGTGGCATAGCCGCTTATCGTATCGCCCGTTGACGCGACGTAGTTCACGCCTGCGCTTAAGACCTTCGCAATATCAACACGGAATACCGTCACCAAGAAAAACCCCGCGGCGGCGATCACTACTACGATTCCTAAAAGCGGCCTGATGAATTTCACGTTCGTTCCTTATATTGTAGCACATCCGTACTCGAAGCATGGACCGATTGGCGGGAATAAAGATACAGAAACACATGCGGAGATTCGTACAATGCTTTCAGAAACGGGCACTCCTGAGGCATGTGCGCATACAGTATCTGTGTACCCAAGCGGATCATGCTTTTTTCTTTCTTGGAACAGTCCTTTTCTCCCAGTATCGTTACATCCTCCGCATTGATGAGTGCGGATATGTTCTGCGAGGTGAGCAATGAAATTTTTGAAGGCAAACGAGTGAAAGGTGTGATAAGCGTGCCTGTTCCCTCATCCGCCAAGACCGCCATCCCCTTAAATTCCGCCCGATGCGCATTGAGCCACGCCACTGCGGCAAGATCTTCGTCATGTACGAGATAATAAAGATAGGTGCCCTGAGGAGGAGTAAAGTAGCCGAAAAAAAGAGTGAAAAGAAACGCAACAAGGACCGTAGAAAAAAGAATACGTTTCTTTTCGAGTCGCAGTTTGATCCACTGAATGCCAAGCGCGGCGGCAATTGCAATCATTATCCCCACGAAATAAAACGTGCGTTCGTAAAACACAAGAAATGAAACTCCCAGAAAAATGCCGAGAAGTATATTTGCGATCCCGAGTATAATTCCCGTACGCATTCCCAAACCCCACGCGTACCGCGCAAGGCGCATCACGCCGAATGCGGCGAGAAGAAGGAGCGGAAGTACGACTACGTCCAAAAATACGCTTCCGGTCGTAACATGAAACGTTGCGCCGAGCGGCACGAAGAATGCCTGAATGATGGGCGAGGCGGAAAGAAAAGAAGGAAGGGAGATGCCGCGCGCAACGTTCCAATATTCCCGATACGGGCTCAGGATGCTCGCCACGTACATTCCCCCGCCTGCGATAATGGCGAGTGCGGAAAAAAACGCGGCGCGATAGCGCACGATATGTTTCAC
>DAIDBF010000099.1 GCA_027310235.1 bacterium
CTCAAGTATAGCAGAAAAGCAGGCAAAACAAAAGGAGAGTCGAGAAATGAACAATAAACATCGACCCTCCTCTTTTTTCACCGTGGGGAGTGCACGGTTCGACGGGAAGGAAGGATTCGAACCCTCGACCTTCTGGGTCGGTTTTTTTTCGACTCTGATGGAATTCCACCATCTTCTAGTGGCCCGCATCAGTAACCTCAACAAATACGGACGGGAGAGACTACTGGCAAACCCCGGAAGTCTAGAAAACCAACTTGCTTTCGCACCAGACGCTCCACCTGGCTGAGCTACTTCCCGTAGTATGACAATGTGCGATTCTTGAACGGTACAATGACTCAAAAGTGTGTAAAAGTCAAGATTACCCGAATTAAGAAGAAGGTTATAATGGACGCAATGTCAGAAGACAACTTGAAGAAGTTCGCTCCCCTTTTTGCCGAGTTGAATCTCACACCGGAAGAGCAATATCAGATCGAACCTTTTTTCACGAATCTGGAGCGATCCGTGTTTGTGGTGCCGTTTCTGCCGCCCGAGATGATCGGCGCTTTGTGTTCCCGTACGAGCCGCGCCAAGGAAGATCTGCGGATGATATTTTTGAACGAGTTTATAAAACCTTTCCTTGCCGATAAAAACGAATACAGCGAGGCATTGAACTCACTCGTGGAATTTTTACATAAGTATCCCCTCGAACTCATCTTCTCGAATCCCAAAGGACGCGAGTTCTACATCAAATGGCTCGCCCAGTACGGCGACGATTCGATTGCCCAGATGGCGGGTACCCATCTTCTCTTCTCAGGAATTTCCCAGATCGCGATCAAGCACTTCGAGGATATGCGCGTCGGCATCGCGCCGCTCGAGAAATCAACCCGTTATCTCGACTACTCGACAAAAGTGAACGGCAGATATTTATATTATGCAGATCCGACGCTCGCTGACATGGGACTTATGGACGAATACCGCGCGGCGATGGACAATCTTTTTGATACGTATACCGCACTCGGAAAAGAATTCCTCGAATTTTTGAAAAAGAAACACCCAGACGAAAAAGAACTGGTTTTAAAAACCAAGGCATTCGATACGCTCCGCGGACTTCTGCCCACCGCGGCATTGAGCCAGGTCGTCTTCTTCGCGAACGGACAGGCGCTCGAATACGCACTTTCCCGATCACTCCGGCACCCGTTGGGCGAGATTCGCTGGGCGGCCGATGCGGCGCTTCACGAGCTCACGCACGTCGTCCCCGCATTCCTGCGTCGTCTCGAGAGCGACGCATCGAAAGAATATCAGGAGTATCTCTCGGGACGCGGAACACGCATCCGCGAGATCGCAAAAGAGTTGAAACTCGAAGCAGTTATAGATCGATCCGAATGGGGCGTACATCTTGTGGAGTACGACAAGGACGGAGAGAACAGGATTCTTGCCGCACTTCTTTATCCAGAAACGCATGAACCATTCGAAAAAATTCTGAAGAAGATCGAACAATGCTCCGAAGAAGAAAAAGAAAAGCTTCTCGCCCGCGCCGTAAGCGGCAGGACCGCCCGCTGGTACAAGATCCCCCGCGCCTTCGAGATGGCGAATGTCGCCTTCGAAATTACCATGAATATCGGCGCCTGGCGGGACATCCATCGCCATCGCATGCAGACCCAAATGCGCCAGCGTTTCAGCGTGCATCACGGTTTTCGCGTACCCGATGAACTTATCGAAGCGAAGTTAGATGCACAATTCAGCGCCACAATCCAAAAAGTGGAGCAAGTGTTTCATAAGATCGAGCCAAAAGATCCCAATCTCGCCCAATATGCAGTAACGCTCGCTCACCGGCTGCGCTTCCTTCAACGCCAGAATATGCGCGCCTTTATGTGGGAATCGGAACTTCGCACCATTCCCACGGGGCATCCGGACTACCGGAAGATCGAACAGGAAAAAGTAAAACTCATCCGAAAGGCCTATCCTCTTCTCGGTAAGTTCATTTTGGCCGACATGCAGGAATACGCCTTCGCCCGCCGCGACACCCAATCGGAGATAGAAAAGAAAGAGCAGGAGCTCCGGGATTATTTCGAGAAACTGAAGTAGTCGGGGCCCAGTTTCTCAGAAACCACTCCCTTCCGCTTCCTCACGAAGCAGAGATGTTCGCTCACAGGAATTCACCTCGTTCGTCCTTGCACACGCGGCAATTATGCAAACTCGACCTTATGGGACTCGAACAGTGCGTGATTGCTTGTGTGATTCGTCCTCACTCGGGAATTCCTCAACTCCCTCACATATGCTCGTGAGGAAGGAAAGGGATTGGTTTCTCCCATCTCATTTTGAGTTAAGTGCCCACTTCCTCTCTTCCCGAGGAAGCATAGCGAAGCGAGGAAGGAACTCCGTGAGCGAGGACGAAGGAAATGAGGGAGTTGCACACTGTACGAATCCCGAATCTGCCGAAGGCAGGGGAGGTTGAGTTGTGCAAACCCTCTATTTCCGAGGACAAGCGAACAAGGAGTTGCCCGAGCGGAGCTTTGTGCTGAGCAAGGGGAGAAAGGGAGCGGGCACTTTAAAACAAAAACGCCGCCCTTTCGGGCGGCGTTTCGATTAACTCCTAATAATCCATCTCTGGCATTCCTGCGGGGCTTCCTTTTTTCTTCTCCGGAATCTCCGTAACTGCGGCACCGATCGTAAGATAGTTCGCGGCAACCGAGATCGCATTCCTCCACGCGGTCTTCGTCACTTTCAGAGGATCGATGATCCCTGACTCTTTCAAGTCCGAGATCTTGTTCGTCGCGGCATTGAAACCGACCCATGCATCATTTGCTCCTTTCTTTTTCGAGATAAGTTCTTCAATTACCACCTTTGCCGACTCACCGCTATTTTCGACGATTGCCGAGAGCGGCGCCTTCAGGGCCGCAAGAAGAATACCGATGGTATCTTTTTCGATGCCATCACTCTTCTTTACAAGTTCCTGCAACTTCGCTTGATAGACGTTTAAGAGCGCAATGCCGCCGCCGGGAACGATTCCCTCTTCCATCGCGGCTCTCGTCGCCGCGACTGCATCATCGACGCGCTGTTTCAATTCTTTCTGCGCGGATTCGGTGGGGGCTCCTACCTTGATAACCGCAACACCGCCCGCGAGTTTGCCGAGACGTTCCTGCAACTTTTCTTTGTCGAAATCGGAATCGGTTTTCTTGATCTGCGCCTTGATTTGCGCGACCCTGTCTCGATCGCTTTTTTGTCTCCCTTCCCGCTCACAATCGTCGTCGAGTCCTTTGTCGCGATCACGCGGTGCGCATGTCCCAAATCTTCGACTCCCACGTTCTCGAACTTTTTTCCGAGATCTTCGGAAACAAGATCGGCTCCGGTCACGACCGCGATGTCCTGCAGCATTTCCTTTTTTCTATCACCGAATCCTGGAGCTTTGACCGCGAGCACATTTACGATCCCGCGGATCTTGTTTACGACTAAAGTCGCCAAGGCCTCGCCGTCCACGTCATCGGCCACGATAAACAATTCCTTCTTACCGCTCTGGAGCACCTTCTCCAAAAGCGGAAGTAATTCGTTAATCGATGAGATTTTCTTGTCGGTCACGAGCACGTATGGATCCTCGAGTTCGGATTCCATCTTTTCCTGATTCGTGACCATATAGCCCGATACATACCCCTTGTCGAACTCCATGCCTTCGACCATGTCGTACGAGTTCCCGAGCGTATTCGAGTCCTCGACGGTTACAACGCCTTCTTTCCCCACTTTTGCCATCACTTCGGCGATGAGTTTCCCGATCTGAGCGTCTTTCGAGGACAAGGTCGCCACTTCTTCAATCTTCTTATTGTCGTTGATTTCTTCCTTCTGCGCCTCAAGCGCTTTGATTACCGATTCGCTCTCGTGTTTCAACTCTTCCGCGAGCTGAATGACATTAAATCCTTTCTCGCGGATGACTTTTTCTCCTTCCTCGACGAGCGCATGCGTCAATACGACGGAGGTGGTAGTACCATCCCCTACGTTATCGTTCGTCTTATCCGCCGCCTGCTTGATGAATTCGGCGCCGAGATTTTCGTATTTTCCCTCAAGTTCGATTTCCTTCGCGACCGTCACGCCGTCGAAAGTGACTTGCGGCGCACCATATCCTTTTTCGATCACGACCGCTCTTCCGCGAGGACCCAGCGTCATCTTGACCGCCGCGGCCAAGGTATCGATTCCTTTCTTAAGCGCAATACGCGCTTCTTCGTTGAATTTGATTTGTTTCGCCATAATTGGATTATTCTATTATTGCCAAGACATCATCTTCGTCCGCGAGGAAGTAGACCTTGCCGTCTTCTTCGATTTTCTTATCCTCGCCCCAGGGCTTGTTGAACAATATCTTGTCGCCCGCCTTCATCTCAAGCGGAACGCGCGCGCCGTTCTGCACTTTCCCGGGACCGACTTCGATAACTACGCCCTTTGTTTGTTCTTTTTTCTCCACGGTATCGGGAAGCACGATCCCCGACTTCGTGGTCTTGTGCTCCTCCTCAATAAGTTGAATGAGCACGTGGTTCGATAATGGTTTCAATTTCATTGTTATTTTGTGATACTGGCAGTGCCGACCTCTCACTGCTAACAGATAGTATTGTATCCACGAACGAAAGAGTGTCAACCCCGTAGTGAAAACTCGATTGTGCATAGTTCTTTAAATCTTCCAACTATTACCCATCTCCTTTCTAAAGAATAAAGATGGGGTCGTTCCCGTCTTGAGAAACAATTATCGAGTTTCTACTACGGGGTCAATCCCCGTCTGGTCAGTAACAAGAAACAGTCGTAACATATGAGATATGGCAACCGAGTGGCTTCAAGAAATACCCAAAGAAAGCATCGTTCATAAGGCGTATGCGTTTGCGCTCGACGCCCATAAGAATGAGACGCGCATGAATGGCGACCCGTATGTGAGCCATTGTCTTGAGGTCGGGAAAACTTGTTTCGAGTGGCACCTCGGAGAAATCGCGGTTACAGCCGCACTCCTCCATGACGTCGTTGAAAATACCGGATTCACAATCCATGACATCAAGAAAAACTTCGGAGATGAGATCGCCTTCCTCGTCGAAGGTCTTACGAAACTGGAACACTTCCAATATCCTTCAGATCCGGATGTCGAGAATCTCCGCAAGTTCATCATTTCATTCAGCGAAGACCTGAGGGTTCTCATCATCAAGCTCGCGGACCGTCTTCATAATATGAGGACTCTTGAGCATCTTCCCAAGGAACGGCAGGAACGATTCGCGTGGGAGACGATGGAAATCTACGCTCCTCTTGCCTATCGTCTCGGTATGCAGCGCTTGAGCGGCGAACTTGATGATCTCGCCTTCCCCTACGTGCATCCCGAGGAATACAAGTGGCTCCTTAAAGAAACGAAAGGCGATTACGCCGAACGGCAGGAGTACGCCCAGAAAGTCGTACCCATCATTACAAGAGAACTCGAAAAAAACGGCATCTATCCCATACACGTCGACTCGCGCGCGAAACGATACTTCAGTTTGTACCGAAAGCTGCTCCGCTACGACATGGATTTCTCGAAAATTTATGATCTTGTTGCACTCCGCATCATTACGAAAACGGTAACGGAGTGCTATGCGGCGCTCGGCGTCGTGCACCAGCTCTGGCAGCCGTTTCCGAACCGCTTCAAGGATTACATCGCGCGGCCGAAAGCGAACGGCTATCGCAGTTTGCATACCACGGTATTCTGTATCGACAGCAGAATTCTTGAGGTCCAGATACGAACGGAAGAAATGCATGAAGAAAACGAACTCGGCATCGCCGCCCACTGGGCGTACGAACAGGTAAAAAACTCAAAGAAAAGAAAGGCAAAGTGGAAAGGGGTCGAGGATAAGAAAGAACTCGCCTGGGTCTCGCAGCTTCGGAACTGGCAAGAGAACTTCACCGGCGAACCTGAGTTTCTTGAGGATCTTAAAACGAATTTCTTCAAAGACAGGGTATTTGTGCTCACGCCGGAAAACGACATCATCGATCTTACCGTAGGGGCGACACCGATCGACTTCGCCTATCGTATTCATAGCGATGTCGGCGATCAATGCGTCGGCGCGAAAGTGAACGGGAACATCGTTCCCCTTGAATACGAGCTGCATTCAGGCGATGTAGTCGAGATCGTCACGCAACGCGGGAAGAAGCCGTCGGAAAGCTGGCTCTCGATCGTGAAAACAGTGGGCGCAAAAAAACATATCAGGAACGCCCTGAACGCGGGGCGAAGAATACTCCGGAAAAAAGCGGGTCCCGCCGCAATCGAGTTCAAGGCCGTAACAGTGGACAGGCCGGGATATTTAAAAGATGTCACCTCGACCTTCGCGAATTCGAAGACCAATATTATTTCGCTCTCAAGCCAGGTTGATTCGAGAATGAAGTTTGCCACCGTCACTGCGCGCACCGGCATTCTTCCTCAGCAGAAGATAGAAAAACTTCTTGTGAAGTTGAAAAAAATAACAGGCACCCGCGAGGTCAGCCACCGGTTCGTGCAGTAAGACACACTCCCCGCACCACATCCTTCCGAATAAGAATGCGGGAACCAACCTTCCTCTCTCTTCAGCAGAATGCTCCGCTTGATATGCCTTCACC
>DAIDBF010000082.1 GCA_027310235.1 bacterium
CAGAAAGGCAAGTAATAGCGGGCAATTCCGGGAACAGAGGGTAGTCATTCTGCTGTAGGGCGAATGACTACCTGAATGACTAGGTAAATCAGTCGGGATTTTGCTCAAAATGGGTTCGGACTTTATCATATAAACACCACAATGAATGTCTAATGGGGTGATTCCAATCTATCGAGGCCGGGCCTCGATAGATTGCATTTGATATAATAAAAGCAACAATTACGTATATTCATGACAGGCGGATTACTTGAACTCGCGATCGTAATACTGGTTGCCGCCGTGCTCGGAGCCGCGGCGAAGTTGTTTCGTCAGCCCGTTATCCTGGCGTATCTTGCGACGGGAATAGTGATCGGCTATTTCGGTCTTTTAAATGTCCAAGATAAAGAGGTGTTCTCGATTTTTTCCGATCTGGGTATTATGTTCCTGCTTTTTCTTGTCGGGCTTGAAATCAACTACGCCTCGCTTCGCCTCGTCGGCAAAGCGTCGGTGATCCTGGGGCTCGGACAGATTGTGTCTACTGCCGCGATCGGCTATCTCATCACGGTCGCACTCGGCTTTCCGCCGCTTCAGGCGCTTTATATCGCGGTCGCGCTCACATTCTCGAGTACGATCATTATTGTAAAACTCCTTTCCGATAAGCGGGAACTGCACAGCTTACACGGAAAGATGAGCGTTGGTCTTCTTCTGGTGCAGGATCTGGTTGCAATTCTCATTCTTATATTCCTTGCCGGCGTTGGCACGGGCGAAGGAAACGTGTGGTGGAATCTTATCTTCACTGTGCTCAAAGGTGTGGTGCTTTTTGCGCTTATGATGTTCCTTGGGCGGAAAGTGTTCCCGCCGCTCTTTGACAAAATCGCGCGATCGCAGGAACTTCTTTTTCTTGCGAGCGTGGCGTGGCTCTTTCTTCTTGCGGCGGCGCTCTCGAAGATAGGATTTTCGATCGAGATCGCCGGACTTCTTGCGGGGCTCGCGCTTGCAAACTCCTCCGAGCGTTTTGAGATCGCCTACAAACTCCGTCCGCTCCGTGACTTTTTTATTCTCGTCTTTTTCGTGATTCTCGGCGCATCGATCGCATTCTCGAACTTCAACGGACTTACGTTCCCCATCGTGCTTCTGTCGCTTTTCGTGCTTATCGGAAATCCGCTCATCGTACTCATACTCATGGGGATCATGGGATATCGGAAACGGACGAGTTTTCTTGCGGGCGTGACTGTCGCGCAGATATCGGAGTTCAGCTTGGTACTTGCGGCGGTAGGACTCAGAATCGGTCATATTACGGATGGAGTTGTCGCTTTGATCACGGCAGTGGGAATCATCACGATCGCGACCTCTTCGTATCTTATTATGCATGGGGAGACAATCTACCAGTTTCTCTCAAAGCCGCTTTCGTTCTTTGAACGGAAGAAGACAAAGGAAATGGAGCTCTCGGACGGGGGAATGGGGAAACCGATCGTGCTTATCGGGTGCGGACGGACGGGGGAGAGCTTAGCATTAGGATTGCCAAGGGATGAAGTGCTTATCGTCGATTTCGATCCCGACGTGGTGAAGAAGCTCAAGATAAAGGGATTTTCCGTGCTTTACGGAGACAGCGCGGACGACGAATTGATTCACCGAGCGCACATGAAGGAAGCAAGGCTTATTATTTCAACGAATCCCGATCTCGATGACAATCTCGCGCTCCTCGTACGTCTCTCTTTATTGGAAGACGGGAAGCCGAAAGTCATCGTCCGCGCCGATACCGAGGTGGATGCAAAAACGCTTTACGAACATGGCGCCGACTATGTGCTTCTTCCTCACTTCACTTCGGGTCAGTATCTCGGAAAAACCATCGTGCTTGATCCCGAGATGGGAGTTTTAGAAACGCTTCGGGAGAATGACCAGGCGCTTCTTAAGGCCATTGACGGGAAGAGGTGATCTTCCTGTGTCGCGTTCTCCCTCGCTCGGGCGCTTGCTTACCAAGCAGACCGTTTCAGGAAGATTCAATCTTGCTTGGGAAGCATCCCGAGGAGTTCACGACGAGGGGCTACCTTATTATTCAAGTCATACCCTCGTTCGGAAAAATGCGACACAGGATATTTAGAGGGGTAGTTTGGGGGCATGTGGATAGAAGATTTCTTCGCGGGACTGTTTTTGGTATAATAGAAGCAAGGTATAAATCCGGTAGTGAGGTCAGATGAATCGTTCGCGTATAAGGTAAACAAGGTCTCTCCCGCTGGGAAACCCGGTAGTAGAAACTCGATGCCTTACGGCGCGCAGCGAATCGAGTTTTCACTACCGGGAAAGGTCGGGTAATAATAAGAAAGGACGCAATTCATTCATGTTTATTCAAGATTGGGCGTCGTTGGTCGTTAATTCGCTCCAGAACCTCTGGGTTGGCTTTCTGAGTACGATTGCGGGTATCGTGGGCGCGCTTATCGTGCTCGTGATCGGTCTTATCGTCGCTTCGGGCATTGCTTCGCTCGTCGAAAAGATCGTGAATCTCGTGAAACTCGACAAGCTTCTCGTGAGTATGGGGCTTCAGGAATATTTCGATCGCGCAGGGCTCCGGTTGAACAGCGGAAGATTCTTCCACAAGATCGTCTACTGGTTCCTCGTGATCGTATTTCTGCTTGCCGCGACCGATATCCTCGGCTTCTACTCCCTCTCCGGTTTCTTGAGGGACGTGTTGCTGTACATTCCGAATGTGATCGTGGCGGTCTTAATCATGCTTGCGGCACTTATCATCGGACACTTCCTGAAGAATACCGTTACCGCTTCCGTGAAAGGTGCGCGCTTGCATGGCGCAGGATTCCTCGGTTCGCTCACCTGGTGGGCGGTCGTCGTTTTCGGATTCCTCGCCGCGCTTTCGCAGCTCGGTATCGCGGTCGTGATTGTGAACGCCTTAGTGACCGGTTTTATCGCCATGCTTGCGCTTGCCTTCGGGCTCGCGTTCGGTTTGGGAGGAAAAGATCAGGCGGCACAGACACTCTCGAAGTTCCGCGAACATACGCACTAAAGATTTGTTTCTTTGGTAATACACGAAAAAGCTCCCCGCCGGAACGCGGGGAGTTTTAGTTTATGTATTCCTTGCTATTTCAGTTTCTTGATGAGGAGATTTTTATTTCTCAAATGCGCAAAAAGCTCCGCGAGAGACGCATGATATTCACTCGTCCTTGGAAATGAACGGAATTGAAGGAACTCGCCCCACGTGCAGGGGCTCAAACACCTTCAATTCCTATTTCCTTCATCCTCGTTCATTCTCGCGTTTCTCTCGTTCCGCTATGCGCATTTGAGAAATAAAAATCTCCCCAGATAATGGTCTATTGAAAAAAGACCACAGCGATCAAAGGAACAGGGTTTCTATCTTTCTCAGGCGAACGTTGCCGGAGGGTGCATAGAAATACCTTCTTACACGAAGATTGTATCACTTCAGAGAGGCCGTTCTCCCACCTCATACGCATAACGAAGCGAGAATATACCTTCCCGAGCGAGGACGACGCACACGAGCAATCACGCACTGATCGGCGAAGCCAATTGGGGAAGGGGGCCGGGGAAACGGGAGTTTCCCCGTGGCGGAAGCTGTTGAAACCGAAGGGTTTCAAGGAGCGTAAGCGACGTCCGAGTCCCTTCAGGTCGAGTTTGCGTGATTGCCGCGCGTGCAAGGACGAGTAAAGGAGAAGGTGTTCGAGCGAAGTTTTCTGCGTGCGAGGTGGGAGAACGACCGAACATCCCTTGCATTTTTTAGTCCTCCCAGGTATTCTGGACTCTGTTATGGCAATGGAACAAATAGCGGTAATTCATACGGGAGGCAAGCAATATATTGTGCATACAGGCACGAAGCTTACCGTTGAAAAACTCGACGGCGACACGGGAAATGAAGTTGTATTCGATAAGGTACTCCTCCTGGGGGATGACGCGAAGGTGGAAATAGGAACCCCGTATCTTTCGGGCGCCCGCGTTACGGGAAAAATCGAGGCGCAAGGGAGAGACGAGAAGAAAATCATCTTCAGATACCACTCAAAGACGAGATACAGGAAGCTCAAGGGACATCGCCAGCCGCACACGAAAGTAGTTATCACGAACGTATAATCAAAAATCCGCCGTTGAGGCGGATTTGTTAATCTCGATGCTCGAATGAGCTTGTAAGTGTCGCGTCGTCCGCGAACTCTATCTCGCCACCCGTGGGAATCCCGCGGGAAAGTCGCGTTATTTTTTGTACGATTCCAGTAAATTCTTTCGTGATGAGATCGGCCGTGAAATCCCCGATGGAGGTGGGATTCAAAGCGATTATGAGTTCGCGAAGATGCTCATTTTTTTTGGTAATCACCTGTTTCAGGTGCTCTAGCCGGAGTTTCTGCGCCGTTTCCAACACCCCTTTTTCCGCGAGTTTTCCGAGGATAAAGTACTTTCCGCGGAACACGCCCGCCGCTTCGAAAGTGAGGAGATCGGTCTCTTTTTCAAGGATTGCGATAACGTCAGGCGTGCGGTTCGGATCGCTACAGATTGCGCAACGCGATTCATCTTTATGTTTCAAAAAGAAACACTCGTTGCATCGATCGAGCCCTTGAAGGGCGCCGAGAGAAGATTCGAGTTCATGGAGCGCCGCCTTATCGAGCGAGGTCAGAAAAAACGCGAGTCGCGTCGCCTGCCTTGGTCCCATTGAAGGGAGGCGGGAGAACGCATCGATAAAGTTTTTTATTTCTTTCGGTACCATCCCAGTAGTAGAAACTCGATAATAGCTTCGTAATGACTAGTTTATTTCAGGATACTCCCTTCTCTTCATAATTTCCAAACAGTGATTAAAAGACTACGTACTTCGCGCGCAATCGAGTTTTCACTACTGGGCACGGGATTAGAACTCTTCGGAATGCTGCGTATCGATGTTTTTGAACCCTACGCGCTCCTGATCATACATGAGTTTCACCGTGCCTACGGGGCCGTTTCGGTGTTTTGCGATGATGATTTCCGCGGTCCGTTGTTCTTCATCGGTTGCATCGAGTCGTTCTCTGTCCTTGCGATAAATGAAAAGCACGACATCCGCGTCCTGTTCCAGAGAACCGCTCTCGCGAAGATCGGAAAGCCGTGGAATTTTCACCTCGCGTTTATCGACGTCTCGGGAGAGCTGGGAGACGGCGATTACGGGAACCTTCAATTCACGTGCAAGCGCTTTGAGACCCCGGGAAATTTCCGTGACCTGCTGCACCATGTTGTCGCTTGAGGTTCTTGGCTGTATGAGTTGGAGGTAGTCCACAATGATAAGATCGATGCCCTGTTCGAGTTGAAGGCGCCGTGCCATGGAGCGCATCTGAAGCAGAGTGGGAGAAGCATTGTCGTCGATGTATATTCTCGATTTCGAGAGCTCGTCGAGTCCCTGCTGGACGAGTGCAAACTCCATCTCATCGTTCAAACGTCCCGTGCGGAGCCGCCAGAGAGGAATCTGAGCTTGTCCTGAAATCAGACGGTCGATGATCTGTTCACGCGACATCTCGATTGAAAAAAGCGCCACGGCCTTGCCTCCCGTAACCGCCGCTTGGCGGGCGATGTCGAGTACGAATGCGGTCTTCCCGAGCGAGGGCCGCGCTCCTACGATAATAAGATCGGAAGGCTGAAGTCCCGAGAGCATTCTGTCCAGATCGTGAAAATAGGTTGGGATGCCTCGGAGCGATCCTTTCTCTCCGCGATGAAGTTTTTCGAGACGCTCGTACGCCGCGGGAAGTTCGTCTTTGATCGAAGTGAACCGTTGAGGGCGGGAACGCTGGGAAATGCTGAAGATTCTCTGTTCGATCCCGTCGAGGAGATCCTCGAAATTTTTTTCATCGAATGCGTTCTCGTTGATCTCGGACGACGCCTGAATAAGATCACGCCGTACGCGCTTCTCGCGGACGATATTCGCATAATGTGCGACATGCGCGGAGGTGGGTACGCTCCCCACGAGTTCGGTGAGAAAGTCGATGCCTCCTATATCGTCAAGCTGCTTCTTTTCTTTGAGTTCGTGGGATACGGTCAAGAGGTCGATCGGTTCGCCGCGGCTCCAAAGCTCCAGGATCGTCTGATACACTTTTTTGTTTTTCGATTCGTAGAAGTCGCTGGGCGCGAGCATATCGGCCACCTGGATTACGGCGTTCTTGTCGAGCATAAGCGCGCCCAGTACGGAAAGCTCCGCCTCGGTGTCCTGCGGAGGAAGTTTAAAGGAGTCGGATGTTGATAATTTTTTGGGCACGTATCTCGAAAATTCTTAATTCTAAATTTGAAATTTTTAATCAGTGCGTTAATGTTCTAATTTCAAAAACTAAAACATTACCACATTAAAACTTGAATAAAAATTAAAAATTGGAAATTAAAAATTACAACTTATAGATGAACGTCCCGAGGGGCGTATCTTCTATGGAGTATCCTAGCACGCGAATCTCGTCTCTCAAAGTATCGGCGTGCGTAAACTGTTTATGATCTCTGGATAAATCCCGCTCGATGGCGATTTTCCTTATGTTTTCGGGAATGCTGGGGGCAATGATAGGGATACCGAGTGCAGAGAGAAGCTCAAAAAAGCAGCCGCGGAGCGCCTCCGCTTCCCCGTAAGAAAGAGTCCAGAGCCTTTCCTGGTACTCCGTTTCGAGGACGAACAGACACGCAATCGCTGCCGGCGTGTTGAAATCGTCTTCAAGCGCCTCCTCGAATTTTTGTTTCGTGCGGGCGATATCCTGCGCGATTGTTGTCGTTTCTTTCTTCTCTCCGTTTTTTTCTCCCGCGAATGCGAGTTTTGCCGAAAATAACCGCAGCTTTTCGAGCGTGATCTGCGCTTCTCTGACCGACTTCTCCGAATAATCGATAGGGGAGCGGTAGTGAAAACCGAGGAAGAACCAACGGAGAAGCTCCGGCGGATATTTCTTGGCGATGTCTCTGATCGTGATAAAGTTTCCCAGACTCTTCGACATTTTTTTCCCCTCAATAGTAAGGAGCCCGGTGTGCATCCATATCCGCACGAGCGGTTCTTTTCCCGATGCGGCTTCCTGCTGGGCAATCTCCGCTTCGTGGTGCGGGAACTTCAATTCGATCGCTCCGCCATGAAGATCATACTGCGGTCCGAGATAATGTTCGGTAATCGCGGTATCTTCGATATGCCACCCGGGCCGTCCCCAGCCGAGCTCGGTGCGCCAGGCGGGTTCGCCGTCCTCGGTGAGTGCAAAGTTCGCGGATTCGTCCGGCGCAGGCGGGGTTTTCGGGAACTTCCAAAGCGCGAAGTCGCCGCGGTTCCGTTTTGCGACGCTCTCATCAATTCTTGAGACCGCATCCTCCGCTTGGGTCGCGGTCCGGCGGGAGAGCTTTCCATACGAGGGAAATTTGGCGATGTCGAAATAAATGCCATCCGCTTCGATCCTGTATGCGATTCCTTTCTTTTCAAGCGTACGAACCTGTTTCACGATTTCAGGGATAAACTCGCTTGCAGGCGCGTAGTGATCCACCGATTCAATTCCCAGTGTGTGCATGTCCTCGAAATAGGAATTTTTGAAGAAAGAAGCGATTGCTTCAGGCGTTTCACCCCGCTCTTTTGCTCGGGCAATGATTTTATCATCTATATCGGTGATGTTTTGCAGATACAATACATCCCACCGTTTGGAGTTTTTAAGATAGCGGACGAATGTATCGTATGCGAGATAGGTTCTCGCGTGGCCGATATGCGCGTAGTCGTATACCGTAGGGCCGCAGACGAACATATAAAACGGTCTTCCTTTCGGTTTTTCGAGCGTTTCTTTTTTTCCCGAGAGCGTATTGTAGAGCTGCATGCGGACTATTGCGTGAAGTTCAAAATGACGTCGTCGACGCGCGGCGATTGGGTTTGAAGAAGATCACTTTGCAGACGCGCCTGATAACGGTAATAGCGGTAGTTGTTGTAGTAAGAACTGTTCACGCAGACGGGGGTGTTGGGGGCAGCGCATCCCGTCCCGCCGTTTGCATTCTGCGAACAGGCGGCGCCGTAATACGTCGCGCTCGTGCCGTCAGGTCCGATGAAATTCCATGGGCCGCTTGCGCTTGCCGATGCGGCAATCTGGAAGTTAGTACAGAGTCCTGCGCCGCTTCCAGGATTCCCTTGCCAGATGAGGCTTGAGAGAGTCGTGCCGTTCGGCATTCCCGTGTCGAAAACCTCGGAAGTGAGATAACCGATCGTACTTGTCGATCTCCATGAAGTATTCACGAGGTATTGGACCGTGCCGCAACTCGAATTGTTGGAGCAGTTGAAACTGATCCATCCGTCCAGATCGCTCCACGCATACCCGTTGAAATTTCCATTTGTGTCGATCGTGACTCCGTATGATTGCGTACCGGGGCACACGGAAGTGCCGAGGCCTCCGCAGAAACTAATCCATCCGATCGCATCGTTCCACGCAAACCCGCTCAAATATCCGTCCGCTTGCGCGTTCGAACACGTGCCGTCGGGATTGTGCGTCGCGTTCGCTCCGTTACAGATGCCGTAGTTTGAGGTGCCGCAGATATTTCCGGTTCTTGTTGTCGCGCAGTCGAGGGAGATGTCGCCGATCGACGAGCTCGCGTACCCGGTGATCCGTGAGCCGCTTACGGTGACCGTGAGCGGCGTGTAAAAATCCCACCAGCCGCTTGCGTCGTCCCATGCGACGGAACTCGAAGAAGCTGAATTGATGTTCGTGGCCGCAAACCCGATTCGCGCCGTAGTACCGAGCAGGAGAACGCCGGCGGCAAGCACCGCAACCGCAATCAGCCACGCAAAGGTTCGCATCGTCTTCATCCCAGTAGTAAAAACTCGATAGGTATAAAAAATGGCCTTTGGGTGCTTTCTTCTTTCATTTTTTTGTACTTACCATTGTAGTTAAGGAAACTGTGCGCTTCGCGCACAATCGAGTTTTCACTACTGGGTCATTGTCATAAGTATATCAAAAAAACGGCTTCGTATGCTATAATGCAACAGTAAAAAGGTCGTTTTCGATGTAATAATCAGACGTCGACTGTATGAAAAACGTGAATAAAATTTTGATAGCGATCATTGTCGTTCTGGTGCTTGTGCTTGCGAGTATTGCGGTGTGGCAGACATGGTTCAATAGCCCTTCATATTATGCCGTGTATCTTCGAACCGGTGATCTCTATTTCGGCGAGCTTTCCAGATTTCCCTCTTTCGGATTGAAACACGTCTACATGCTTCAGGTGAATGCGCAAAACGGTCAAAACCCGGTCAGCATCCAGAAGTTTTCGAACGTGTTCTGGGGACCCGAAGATTTCATAAAACTCAACCGGGACGAGGTGGTATGGTATACGAAATTGAAGCCGGAGAGTCAGATTGTAAAGCTGATTGCCGCGAACCCCGATCTTCTCCCGTCCTCAACCGGAGCACCCCAAGAAAATAATCCCGTATCTCAAGAGCCGTCTTCGAGCCGGCCGGAAGCAGGAAAGAAATAAACCGGAGCAAGGAACAAGCGATTCAACGATGCGAATCCTCGGTGTCTCCTCGCCGAGGATTTTGCTATGATATAAGTGTACATGATTTTTTCCGAAAAAGGTCAGATTGCGCTTCCGTTCGTACTTCTTATAAGCGGTATCATTATCGAAATTGTGATTGCGGGAGCGTTCGTCGCGTACTTCGCGAGCGGTTCCAGTTACAGTGTGCGTCTTCAGGCGCGCGCATGGGCGGTCGCAATGTCGGGAGTGAACGATGCATTAATGAAAATCGCAAAGAACAAAGAATTCGCCCCCGCCGAAGTCCAGTATACGTTTGCGCTCGATACGGACGGAGCCGTCATAACCGTCTCAAGGACGAACGACGCTACCGGGCAGTACTACATATATACTATTATTTCCCTTGGTTCTGCGGGGAGCAGACAGAAAGAACTTTCCGCGACCGCGTTAGTGCATCAGATAACGGGCGCGCTGCAGCTCCAGTCGCTCATTGACGTTCCGCTTCAATAAACTGCGTTATGCAAAACCTCATCAAAAAAATCCTATATCTCCTCGAAAAACTGAGTTCGAAACCGAGGATTGACGGACTCGAGATACACGACGCGGGACTCGAGTACGTCTTTCTCGAGGAACAGATGCCGCGTACGGCAGCGGTGCGTCTCCCTCCGGGAGTGTTTGAAAATGGAAAACTGAAAAATCACGAGCAGTTCTCCGAGGCGCTGGATCGACTTCACGCGATCATCGCTCCCAACGATCCGGGGAAAACGCTTCGGGTCACGATCGTACTTCCCGAGGGGCTCGTCTACACCCAGAGTTTTGAGATTCCGAATGTGGGAGAGGAGAAGCTTGAAGAGGCGGTAACGCTGAATCTCCAGATGATCTCGCCGATGCCGATCGAAGAAGCGAATATGAGCGCACAAGTTATTGAGGAGACGCAGGATCAATACGAGCTCATGGGTGCATTCACGAACCGCACCGCAATCGCTGAGCTTAAGAATCTTCTCGTGAAAGCGCACTTCACTCCGGTCGCGTTCGAATGTTCCGCATTCGCATTGACGCGCCTCGTGAGGCGCCTCGTACAGCGCGTGGTGCAATCGGTGCTGCTGCTTCAGATCTCAAGCGACGGCCTCTCGCTCTATATTATAAGGAACGGCACGCTCCACTTCAGTTATTTTAGGTCGTGGCAGTCGATCCGGGGCGACAGTCGTTCGATCCCCCGCGAGCTTTTCGATACCGTGGTAGCGCAAGAAGTACAGAAGGTGTTGAATTTCGCGGTAAGTAAGTTCGGGGAAGCGCCTGCGGAGCTGTGGCTCATGGCGGGAGGATTCGAGAAAGAAGCAGGAGAAGTTTTGAAAAAAACCTTTCCGTTCAAGATATTCCCGTTTGTACTCGGTTCGTATCCAAATATCACTCAGCTTTTTTATGCGTCGCTGGGTGCCGCATTCCGGAACGTGGAGGAAGAGCAAAAAGGAAGGTTTACCTCGATCAATCTCGGAGGCGAAGATCTCTCGAACGCGCTTAAGGAAGAGCAAATTCTGAATTTCGTCGTGTTATGGAGAAATATCGTCGTGGGCGTTCTTGGAATTGTGCTTGTCGCGTTCGGTTTTTCGGCGGCGTTTCTCGTAAACCAATCGAAACTTCTGGCGCGCACGGCTTCTTCCTTCACGCCCGGAAGCGCGGTAGGGGATTATGCGACGCTTACGGAACGCGCGAATGAATTCAATAAACTCGTGAGCGCCATAGAGAAAGTGAAAGGCGGCGCACTTCCCTGGCAAGAGCTTCTTTCCCACCTCTTCTCCGTTATGGATGAGAATCGGGTCACGCTCCGCACCATTGAAGTGCAGGCACTTTACGATCCGATACGGCTTCTTGCAAATGCCCCCGACTATCAAACGGTGACAAAATTCAAGAACGCGCTTTCAAGCGATGCACAATTCCGGAATGTTGATTTGCCGCTTACGCAGATTACGATTTTGGAAGACAACTCGGTTTCATTTAATATCACGTTTCAATTTGCTCAGTGAGGTAGTTTGAGAAGCGCGCGGAGTTCCTGAAATGCTTTTTCAAACCGTGCCTTATCGGCACGGCGTATTCGTTTGAGAACGAACGCGCCTGCCTTCTCTTTGCTGTTATTCGTTCTGATACCGATGCGCGCGCGCCAGAATCCGTTCGTACCGAGAGTTCGGATGATCGATTCGATGCCGTGATGTCCTGCTGATCCTCTTCCGAATCCCATTCTTACGTCTCCTAGAGAGAGATCGGTATCATCATGAAGCACAAGGAGGGATTCCGGGGTTATTTTAAGGTAGCGAAGCGCATGCCGAATCGCCGTCCCTGATTCGTTCATATAAGTGCGTGGGAGGACAAAGAATATCGATCCCGCCTTGGTGTAACGAAAGTCGTTCTTCGTTCGCCATTCATAGTGCTCGGATGATGCGAGAAGAGATTCAAGCGCTCGCGTTCCTATATTATGGTAGGTAGCGGCAAACTCAGGATCGGGATTGCCGAGTCCGGCAACAAGGAGGATTTTTTCGGGGTTGAACGCGGGAGCTCTTGCGCGATCCGTCTTTGTATTGCGTTTTTCCGGCATATCTCATAAGATTATCACATATTATTTGGCTGCGAAACACGAAACTTTCGTGCCAGTCATACCAATCCGCAGTTTACGGAACACGCATGAAAAAGTTTCTCTGGTCCTTATTTGAGATGTTCGAGACGTTGGTAATCGCCATCGTCGCGGTTCTTCTTGTGCGTTCGTTCGTGACACAGCCGTTTCTGGTAAGCGGCTCGAGCATGGAGCCCACATTTAACGATGGCAACTACCTTCTTGTTGATGAACTTTCTTACGACTTCAGGGTTCCCGAGCGCGGCGAGGTGATTGTATTCAAATACCCGAGTGATCCCAGTTCGTATTTCATCAAGAGAATCGTGGGGCTCCCCGGCGAAACGGTGGTCATTCGCGACGGGAAAGTAAGCGTACGGAATACCGGCGGAACCGAGGTATTGAACGAGCCATACGTGCTTCAGAGCGACACGACCTCGAACGTGGAGCGGACGCTCGGCAACGGAGAGTATTTTGTGATGGGGGATAACAGAAATTTCAGCTTTGACTCGAGAAGTTGGGGACCAGTGCCCGCGAAGAATATCGTGGGGGTGGTTCGATTCAGATTATGGCCTTTACAATCGGCCATGGCGTTCAGCACGCCGCATTATTAAAACGTAATGGGAAAGGAACCAAAATCCCAAGTCAAGAAAGCGCAGAAGAACGTGAAGACCTGCACGTTTTCCACCGTTGAAGGAATGGCGGATATTCTTCCTAAGGATCAGGACTGGTGGAAGCTCGTCTGGCAGCTGGGATACGCGACAAGCGAACTCCATGACTTTAACTTTATAGAGACGCCCCTTATCGAGGAAGCGGGAATGTTCGAGGAAACTGCGGGAGTTGCAAAAGAATTCGTCGAAAAGCACCTTTTCCTCCTTAAGACGGGGGAAAAAGAAAAGATTGCCCTCTCGTTCTGCCCTAAAATCTCGGTGCTCCGGAGCTACTTGGAGCATCGTCTTGCCTATTTCGCGTCGCCCCTCAAGGTGTTTTATATATTGCCTGTTTTGAAAAAAATCAGGATGAAGGAGGGCAATCTGCGGGAGTCCCACGAGTGGGGATTCCAGATTATAGGAGAAGGAGATCCTATCTATGACGGAGAGATCATCCTCGCGGTGAGCGACTTCCTGAAAGGATTAAAACTGAAACAGCCGATGTTAAAGATCAATAGCGGAGGATGCCGCGTGTGCCGTCCCGCGTTCCGGCAGAAAATAAAAACATACTACAGGAATGAACGGGAGCGATTGTGCAAGACGTGCGAACGGAATCTCGAGACGAACGTATTCGCACTTCTCCATTGCGAAGAAACGAAGTGTAAAGAGCTGATGGCCGAGGCACCGATCATCCTCGATTACCTTTGTCAAAACTGCAACAATCATTTCAAGTCGGTGCTCGAACTCGTGGAAGACAACGATATTGCCTACGAGCCCGATAGTCATCTCTTGCCGGTGAACGATTACGGCATGAGAACGACGTTCGAATGTTACGTCCCCGAGCTTCCATTTCCCATCGCATCGGGATGCCGCTTCGATTATCTTGCGGAGGCATTCGGCGCGAGAGTCACGCCGAGCGTGAACGGCACGCTGAATATCGAGCGGGTCATCGAGGCCATGAAGCTCCAGGGACTTGCACCGCACCCCAAGATGAAACCGAAGGTCTTCTTCGTGGTGTTGGGCGATCAGGCAAAGAAAGGTGCGCTGCGTCTCATGAATAAACTCCGTTCATCCGGAGTTGCGGTGGTCGAGGTTGTAGGAAAGAAAACATTGAAAGCGCAACTGAAGAGCGCCGAACGGATGAATATATCCCTTGCGCTCCTTCTGGGACAGAAAGAAGTATTCGAAGGGACGGTGATTGTGCGTGACATGACCTCGGGCGCCCAGGAAACAATTCTTGCGGAAAAGATCGTCGAGGAAGTGAAAAAAAGAATGAACAAATGATTTATCCCGTTAGAAACCGCGATCTCGTTTTAAAGGGGAAATTGCCATATAATTAAGAAGAATGAATTACGAACACAGGAACCATAATGTAAAGCGAAAGATCGCGATTTGTTTTTAATGGGATGGATTGTATCTTCTGCAAAATCGCGAATAAGGAGATGGACGCGCTTGTGATAGACGAAGACGCATCGACGATCGCGTTTCTTGATGTCTTCCCCCGTGCGGCGGGGCATACGGTAGTGATTCCTAAGGTGCATCATGAAACGATCGCCGAGCTCTCCGAAGAAGAGCTTGCCGCGCTGTTCCGCGCCGCGAGGAGCGCCGTGAATCTTTTGAAACGGGCGCTTCATCCCGATGGCTTTACGATAGGAATCAATCAAGGGAAGGCGGCGGGCCAGGCAGTTCCCCATCTTCATGTTCATGTGTTGCCGCGTTTCGAAAACGATGGCGGCGGGTCGGTGCATTCGGTCGTGAATGCGCCGTCCGGGGAGCCGCTTGCGGAACTAAGGGAAAAAATAGTACAGTCAAAGC
>DAIDBF010000085.1 GCA_027310235.1 bacterium
GAACAACTTAATGATTCCTCGAACGACTTTCTTACCGAGGAACCGAAATAGCCGGTTTATAACAAACGGCGGTTCCGCCGATTTCGGCGGACGGCGCGCGGAACAACCGCGACCGCTTCGTTATGCAGACGGACTGTGTTCAAAGAGCGCGAGCCAATACAAAAAAGAATGACCAAAAAAACCATGTCGATTCCCGTGTCCACGAGAATATGCAAATCTCGATTGCGGAGGGAGATGTGATCTTAAAATATCTGCCAGAAGAACGGTCAGGGAGAACAGTAACAAAAAAATCATCATCGCACCCGAAATCGAAGGGAGGGAGGCAAAAAAGGTCTGTAGTGCCGCGACGTGATGCGAAAAAATACCATTGTAGCTCTCAGGACAAAGACCCCCCACGATAACGGAGGCAATACAATCACTATGGCGCATCATCGAGTGTTCAAGTAAATAAGCCCCGAATGCCATCATTCCCAAGAAACTCATAAGAACTATTATTGATGTGAGAAGTTTCATTAAGTCAGGATTATTTCTTCCTCAACCATAGGACCCATCTGGGCCGAGGCAACGCCGATTATGGCGAGAAACCCCGCCGCGAAAAGACCCGTTATTATCTTTTGATCCACTATGCTTCCATGGCAATACCCCCTCCCCTATGTGTCAACCCGATTAGTAGTCCTCCACGGAAAGATCACTACCGGACAAAGTTCCCTCTCCGCGCACCGCGTTGTCCTACTAGAAACGCAGTTCAATTCTGTCGTCGTCGCGCATCACGTAGCGTTCGTACTCGAGGCTCTCCTTTCCGTTAACTGTCATCTTCATGTTCGTGCCGAACGATTCCATGCGCTTCCCCCAGTTTTCGAAGAAACGCCCCAGCATGAGTACCGACACCATCATCAGGAATACCGGGATGTTGTTTTTTTGCATGAAATCCGTGTTCGATAACGATTATGACTTCATTGTAATATAATAATACAAAGAGTCTATTTTCGCTCCTCGTGAACGGCAGCGTGGAGTATTCGTTTCCGGGAAGTGTTTAATAGAGATACAATTAAGAGCATGATTCGGAAAGGCATGATCTTCGGTGTCTTCGATGGATTACACGAGGGGCACAAGAAATTCCTTACGGACGCCGCCGCACAATGCGCAGAGCTCATTGTCGTCGTGGCGCACCCCGAGGCTGTCTTCATTCTCAAGAAAAAGTATCCGCTCCGTACGCTTGAGAATCGCATCGGAGAAATTCAATCCTTCAATCCCCGCTTCAAGGTGGTCACGGGCGATGCAAAGCTCGGCGAGTGGCACGCGCTTAAAGAGCATCAACCCGATACGGTATTTTTAGGATATGACCAGGGACGGATTGCCGAGGAGTTAAAAAAGATGAACGTTCCGTTCATTGTTCTCGAAGCACACCGCCCCTCGGAGTTCAAATCGAGCTTGCTTGATAAGGACTCCTGATTTATTTCCGTTTCGGCCTCCACTTGTCATAGATCTCGTGAAACTTGTCCTCGGGGTAGATAAAAATGAAACGGTCCCGATAGGTAAGGCCCTGCGCGATAAAGCCCGCCAAGATACCGAGCACGATCGGATGAGTGACGCTCAACAATAAAAGAATGATAAAAACCAAAGAAAAACACAGCCAGTGGTGGAAGTGTACATAGTAGCCTCGAATATGGAAACGTAACGACTGCCTGATCTTGTCTCCTTCGTATTTTCCCGACCAGGCACGCTGAAGCGCATATCCTCCCCACGCCGAGAGACAAAACGGAATAAACCAAAACAACAAACTCATAGCACTACGATGTTTCTCTGAATCTTGCTCGTGATAACCAAGCGATAATTGTTATCAATATAGCAGTCGATTTCGCTTCGTACGCCGAACCTATTTTTGAAGTACAGTCCCGGTTCTATCGTAAATGGAATCATCGTTTTCATCCGCGAATCCGATTTTCTCGAAAAACGAAAGTAGGTTCCGTGAACCTGTGCGGCGCTCAAACTATGACCCAGACCGTGCGGGAAATATTTTTCAACATCATGTTTTTTGAAACAATCTCTCGCCGAATATTCCATTTCCTTCGAGCCCGGCAGCTTTTTCCTCTTAAGATTGTTTCTTAAGAACTTTATTGTCTCGTCGCGCACATCGATGACTAGGTCAAAGG
>DAIDBF010000093.1 GCA_027310235.1 bacterium
CTGTATAAACGCACTTGTGATCTCTGCGGTGCTTCCATCGTGTCTATTTATCACCCGAGGTACTCCTTCCCCGTTTACTGTTTCAAATGTCATTATTCGGATGAATGGGATCCGTATGCATACGGCGTGGCGTATGATCCGGAACGTCCGTTTTTTGAACAATTCGCAAAACTGCTCCAGCGGGTTCCTCGAGCCGCTACTCACGTGGGAACGGGAGGAGATCAAAACGTGAACAGCGAGTATGTGAACTTCGCCGGAGGGAACAAAAACTGTTATCTCCTGTTTAACTCGACCCAGAACGAAGATTGTTTCTATTCTCGAGGTATCCTTCGTTCCCGGAGTTCGTTAGATCTCTACTTCAGCGAACAGGCGGAGCGTTGCTACGAAGGAGTGAACGTAAACAAGTCCAGCGGGGTATTCTGGGGACAGAACGTTCTCGATTCGATGGATTCTTATTTTCTTCTCAACTGTTCGGGAGTTCAGAACTGCTTCGGGTGCGTGAATCTGCGCCATAAGTCGTATTATTTTTTCAACGAGCCGCTTCCCGAAGAAGAATGGAAAAAGCGCGTTGGGGAAACGATGGGCAGTTACGAAAAAGTTGAGGAGACGAAGAAAAAGTTCGAGGCGTTTGCCGCGAAATTTCCCAGGAAGGAGAACAACAACCTGAAAACGGTAAGCAGTTTCGGCGATTATCTCTTTGAGTCGAAAAATTGTTATGCGTGCTACGAGGCATTTGGATGCGAGGACGTGAAGTACGCATTCTCCGTGAAGCTTCTCAAGGATGCCTATGACGTGACGGGGAGGGGAATAAAATCGGAGTTATTGCTCGAGACGGTTGCGGTCGGCCACGGTTGTTCCAGGGTTATCGGATCGTGGTCGGCGGAGACGTCTCACGATATCGACTACTCATACGATCTTCGTTCCTCGTCTTATTGCATCGGTTGCATCGGTTTGAAGCACGGGGAGTACTCTATTTTGAACAAAAGGTATCCGGAGGAGGAGTATTGGAGTATCAGAGAACAAATCGTGAAGGAACTCAAGGAGAAAGGAGTATATGGCCACTATCTTCCTCCGGAACTCTCCCCGTGGGCGTATAACGAGACCCTTGCTCAAGAAAATTATCCTCTCACGAAAGAGCAGGCGATCGCTGAAGGCTTTCGATGGGAGAAGGAAATTCCCAAAACGAAGGGGAAAGAAACGCTGGCACCCGAGCAAATTCCCGATCACATTAAAGATGTACAAGATTCTCTTGCGCGCGAGACCTTGCGATGTGGCTCTTGTGATTTCAATTACAAGGTCATTCCTTCGGAGCTTGCGTTCTATCGGCAGCTGAATCTTCCTATCCCGCGCCAGTGTTTCAACTGCCGTTTCCTCGATCGTATCCGTAAGCGTGGTTCGTTTGAACTTCATGAACGTAAGTGTGATAAGTGTGGAAGGACGATTCAAACGACGTATCCGCCCGAAACGCCTCTTACCATTTATTGTGAACAGTGTTATCAAGCGGAGGTGGTGTGACGAACAGAAAGGAGACGAAGTGTGGTATTATGAGAGCATGAATCCCGCACCTTTAGAGGATTGTGGGAAAGAAAATCAGAAAAATATGAAAAACCAGAAAAATGTCGCGAACAAAAATGCAAGGGCATTATGCTTCGTAAGAAGCGTGATCCTCTAAAGGTGCGGGATGAAGATTGGATTTTTCGAGCTTGAGGGATGGGAAGAGGCGATTGTTCGGAGAGAGCTTGCCGGACATGAGCTTTACTTCAGTAAGGAAAAAATCGATGAGGATACGCTTCCCGAGATACACGACTTCGATATTATTTCCGTTTTCGTCGATTCCCGCATCACGCCGAAGGTGCTCGATCGTTTCCCGAATTTGAAACTTATCACGACGAACTCGACCGGGTTCGATC
>DAIDBF010000010.1 GCA_027310235.1 bacterium
CATCCTTCCTCGTGAGGAGTGCGGCGGTTGCCGCATGACGGAGTTTGTCAATCTCGTCGTTCACCATCGCTTCTTTGCCGATGTAGGTATCGCTTGAAGGAAGATAGGCCTCCGGCTGGAAGTAATCGTAGTACGAGACGAAGTAGTTTACCGAGTTATGCGGAAAAAGCTCGCGGAACTCGTTACAGAGCTGTGCGGCGAGCGTCTTATTATGCGCGATGACCAAGGTCGGCTTCCCGATGTTTTGGATCACATTCGCTATCGTGAAGGTCTTCCCCGATCCCGTGACGCCCAAAAGCGTCTGATCGCGGTATCCTTTCCGGATCCCTTCGGTGAGCGCTTCGATCGCGCCGGGTTGATCCCCCGCCGGCTTGTTTTTTGAGATAAGTTCGAATGTGTTCATACATGAAAACACACCTCCCGCTCGGATGCCGGGAGTGTTATGAGCAACTTTACGCGCGGGATGCGTAGGCGTCAAGAAGCGAGTGGGCTATTTCAAATATTCGGGAAGTTTTGTATGATCAACCACTCCGTCCCCATAGTTCTTTTCTATAGATTTCAAATTCTCTTTCATTCCTTCCAAAAGAAATCTCGCCTCTTTCTCATATGAATGGATGTCTTTTAACTTCTCATATATCCTTATTTGTTCCGATAATCCCCACATTTCACCCCGAACGTCATTGATTGCGTCGAATGCTGGTTGACTATAGTCTTTATTCTTCAGATTTTTAAGAGCAAAATCAAGGGCCTTTTTTCTGTAATCGCCCGTAAAATAATCATCGTTTAAGAGAGAATTACGTCTTACAAACACTGTCTTAATCAACTTATCGCCAGGATCGTGTATAAGGTGTTGAACAAAAGAATTACCGAATGAGCCTTTTGTTCTCACTATCGTTGGATTCCCATTTGTATCATATTCAAATTGAACTCCATGGAGAATTTTATCAGGAATATTTTCTACAGACGCACGGGGGATCTCTGTTTGAGAGATAACATCGATCTGGTGATGTGTGTTAATTTCTTTCAGATAAGCCGGGAGTTTTTCGCGATCAATGATGCGTTCCCCATACTCCTCCTTGAGGTGTTTAAGTTCCTTCTTCATAGACTCTAGGAGGAACCTCGCTTCTTTCTGATGAGTGGGGTCATTCTTCAATTGCTCGTATGTCATCGTTTCTGCAAGTATGCTCCTCCCTGTCCCTCTTACTTGATCGATTGAAAATTGCACGTCCTTATTATTCTTGAGAGCCAGTTCAATAATGTCTTTATGATAATCTCCCACAAGATATTCCTCACCGGTTGTCCCGACAAGCGTTGCGGAAAGATGCATTTCCCTGGGGTTGCCATTGAGATCGTACTCGAACATGAGGCCTTTCGGCAGCTCCTTCTTCGGCAATTCCCGTTCAATGGAAGTCAACTCCTCCATCGGGGTTCTTGTCGTTCCCTTGTTGGGTAACTCCTGTCCAGCAGAAACCGATCTCTGAGGAGATACAATTTCCTCTATCCTACCTCCTTTGAGTTCGCTCAGGGGTTGATCCGTCTTGATCGGCTCGAAACCCTTTGCTTGCAACTTTTCTACACTTTCAATCACTTTATCCCAATCTTCATTCGTGAGTTTTTTGTCTCCGAGCACCGCTTTTCTGAGCCATTCTGGAGGAGTCCCTTTTCTTTTCTGCACCAACTCGTAGTACTGCGCGTTGGTCTTGGCATCGTTATTCATATCGACGAGTTCAAAATG
>DAIDBF010000018.1 GCA_027310235.1 bacterium
GAGATACCCTCCTCCGCCAAGGCTACGGAGGGCAAGCACGCTTAATACCATCTACATTTTATGTTTATCCCTACGATAGGTCTAGAAATACATGCAGAGTTAAAAACACAGACGAAGATGTTCTGCGGCTGTCTGAACGACGGCCTCGAAAAAGAACCCAACAAGAACACCTGTCCCGTGTGTCTGGGACACCCTGGGACACTCCCTACCATCAATAAGGAGGCGGTACAAAAGGTAATCAGGGTGGGATTCGCGCTCGGAGGAACCGTTGCGGACTACTCTCAGTTCGACCGCAAAAGCTACTTCTACCCCGATCTTCCGAAAGGGTACCAAATCTCCCAGTACGAGTTCCCTATCGTGAAAAGCGGCGTCTTGAACGGCGTCAGGATTACGAGAGTACATCTCGAGGAAGACGCCGGACGTCTCGTCCACGATCGCGAAGGAAAGAGCTTGGTTGATTTCAATCGTGCGGGCGTACCGCTTATGGAGCTTGTAACAGAACCCGATGTAAAGAACGCCGAGGAGGCGGTGGCGTTCGCACGCGAACTCCAGCTTATTCTGAAATATCTCGGTGCATCGGACGCGGATATGGAGAATGGGCAGATGCGAATCGAGGCGAACGTCTCGATCGCGCCCGAGAACGCGGAGCAACTCGGGAGTAAGGTGGAGGTAAAAAATATCAACTCGTTCAAAGCGGTACACGATGCGATCGAGTACGAGATCAAACGGCAGGAGGAACTTTTGAACGAGGGGAAACGGGTGACGCAGGAAACGCGAGGATGGAACGACGTGAAGAGAGTTACGGAGAGTCAACGCACGAAAGAAGAAGCGAACGATTATCGCTACTTCCCCGAGCCGGATCTGCCGCCGATGAACTTGAAAGAAGCATTCGATCTTGAGGCCTTGAAAGCCGAGACCCCAGAACTTCCCGAGGAGAAACGACGCCGGTTCGTCCAGGAGTTCGGGATCCCGAAAGAACAGATCGAGATACTTATCTACGATCCCGAACTCGCCGGTTATTTCGAGGCATCTGCATCCGAACTTGGAACACAAACCGAGAAGCCCGACTATCAACTTCTCGCAAACTATCTCACGAGCGATCTGAGGGGTCTTATGAAAACACAAGGCATCAAATTAAACGAACTTAATCCCGTTAGAAATAGCCCGCCCTCAGGCCCTTCGGGCGCGCGCGGCGCGGGCGAGATTTCTAACGGGATAAAGATTCCACCGGAACACCTCGCACATCTCGCGGGACTTATCCAGCAAGGAACAATCTCAAGCCGTATCGCAAAAGATCTTTTACTGAAGATGATTGAAACCGGAGAAGATCCGGAAAACCTGATGAAGACGAACAATATGGAACTTATCTCGGATGAAACTAAACTTGGTACGATTGCGGAAGAAGTGATTGCGAAAAACGAAAAATCGGCAGCCGATTACAAGAACGGAAAAGAAAACGCCCTCCAATTTCTCGTAGGGCAAATCATGGCGAAAACGAAAGGAAAAGCAGACCCCAGCATCGCAAAAACCATCCTCGAAAAACGACTAAAATAGGTTTTTTGCGAAAGTACGAAATTCGAAATCTTAAATCCTAAACAAAATCAAATTACCGAAATATAAAATTCAAAACACGAGTTTTGGACATTCAAAATTTGGACTTTGGTCATTATTTAGGATTTAGGTATTAGAATTTAGGATTTTCTCAAAGGAGCGTGTCCAGCGCTCTATTCACTAGGGCGTCGGCTTTTTTGTTTTCTTCCCGCCTGACGTGCTTGAAAATTGTTGATCCAAAGTCCTGTCTCAAATTCCATACCTCGATAAAAAGCGGTTTCAGATCCTCGTCTTTTATCTTGTACTCCCCATTCAGCTGACTCACCATAAGCTCGCTGTCGGATCGTACCTCGATGTCCGTTCCCTTCGCTTTCTCCTTTCCGATGAGCTGTTTCGCTTTCTTCAGCGCAAAAATGAGCGCCGAGTACTCCGCGATATTGTTGGTGGTCTTCCCGATCGCCTCGCCGTATTCCTTATTCCCCACCACAACCCCGATCGCGGCCGGCCCGGGATTTCCTCTCGCACCACCATCGGTATAAATAACTAACTTCATATCCTAATACTACCTCAAAGAACACAAGAAGCGAATTTGATTTTATTCCGCACCGCGTTCCTCCGAACGAGGGTAAAGGACTGCGTCCTTTTTTCGCCATCGCTCGGCTGAAATGGAAGCAAACTTTCATTTCACTCCTCGCTCGCCGAAAGAAGACTTGGGCCTTGCCGGCCCGGAGCGCTTACCTCTCCTACTCCAAGCACGCAGGAACGGAACCAGTGAGATAAAAAGTGGGTAAGACCTGGGCTAGCGCCCTTGGAGCGCACACTTTTTTTGTCTCACTGGTTCTGTGATCGTCACTTCATCATCACCACAGTCGCGAACCTCCCCTCTTTCTCTCCCGTTTTCTTCGCCCGATGATGGGAGAAAAACCGTTTATCCTGTCCGGTATCAATTTCACTTATCTTAATATTGCTTTCTCGGATACCGGTATCGAGGAGTTGCTTTCTATTATACCCTACAATATCCACCATGACCCCTCCGCCGGGAACGTATTCGAGGAACGGACTCCATTCATTCGAGTACTCTCTCATATTCTTCTTGAATACGTACGACTCTTTGTGAATCCCCGGCCCGATTTTAACAACAATGTCGGCAGGATTACTTCCGTATTTTTTCTCTAGTATTTCAATCACTCGCACACATAATTTTGCGTCGGTGCTCTTCCATCCCGCATGCACGAGCGCGACAACTTTCTTTTCAGGATCGAAGAGCACAATCGGCAGGCAGTCAGCCGTAAGAAGGAAAAACGCTATCCCCTTCTCCCGCGTGATGAGCGCGTCTGCTTTGATGCTATCGTCTTTTTTTACTCCCTTCGGCGTATCATGCGTTACTTCTTCGATGATGTTCTCATCCCACACACTCATCACCACGCATTGTGCGGAATCAATACCGTTCTTCTCGAAAAAACGTTCCCGATTTTCTAGAACCTTGTTCTCTTCTCCCCACAAAAAAGACATGTTCCCATCCTCAAGAGATGAGAATTCATGGATAAGGCTCTGCGTGTTTTTCGGTTTTTGCAGTCGAGACATCCGTTATAGCTCGACGAGGTCATTGCCGGTCATCCTGAATTGTCTCACCACACGAAGCGTGCCGCAGCACATGGGCTCGTTCGGTCCCTGCGTGATAATATCCACAGAAATAATACTACTCTCAATGTTGACGCTATTCACTTTTATACGATCACCGAGTGCCTTCGAGGCGAGATACTTGAAATTTCCGCCGCTATTTTCAAATACCGTAAGATAGGTAAAATACCCGCTTCCTCCGCTCCACACTCTGATGGTTGCAACGACATTGGGCACGCCGTCACCCGTTAAATCCCCAGACGCATAAGATGAGGTTGAGGTACTTAAGGTAAGCGTATAGCCGGTGTTCGGCGTTTCATCTCCCCCCAACTTCCCCTCAAAAAACCTTCCTTCCGCTTTACCGTCGGAAAGCGTTATCATTTCATTGAAATCTGCGGCAAAATTGGGGATCTGAGCATTCAGAAGCTCATCAATATTCACCGAATCCTTTATTGCGGGGCTTATTGTGCACGCTTCCTCCCACACCCGCAAACATTTCTGCTTCACCTCACACCATTGGTATCCCGCCGAGCCGATACAGCCGTGTGCATCCTTGTCTCCTCCGACAATCGGAGGTTGCTCCGCCTGTTGCGGCACGGTCTTCGGGAAAAAGTACCATATTGCCCCTCCCACAATTACGATTCCGAGCGCGAGGAGGATGGAAGTGAGCGATGAAAATCCTTTGTGGGTCATGTTCCTATTATAACACTCTCCACGGTACCTTCTTTCCTTTCTCCACCGTAAAACCTGCGGATCTCACGTGCCCTCCCCCGCCGTACTTCACGGCAATTTTTGAAACGTCCACGCGGCCGTTTGAGCGAAGTGAAACCCCGATCTTGCCGTCCGCTTCTGCTCTCCACACGATTCCGAACGGCGGCTGCTTCTTTGCAAGCGCGTGCCCTAAATCCGACTCGAGAACGGGTGAATTTGCCGCGAGTACTTTGTATCCGTCGAATTCCACCAAGGAAACCGAGCGCCTCATCACAAACGCAACTGCTTGTTTCTCATATGCGAGAATGGTCGCCCCTTGTGCGGCTATTTTTTTGAATTCTTTCTCTGTTTCAAATTGCTTCGAGAATGCATTCCATGCTCCAAACTCGAAGCCGAGCAGTTGGAGTGCGGCACCGATTGCTTTGGAGTGCGGCGAATTGAAACGCCACAAATCGTTCTCCTCCACGTACTCCAGGAGACGCGGCACTTTCTTCCCGGGGAAAAAATAGTTCCACGCAAGCACCGCTCCCGAATGGGTGTTATCGAACACATTCCCCGGAAATGCCTGAGTATCTTTTTTCCTGCTTTTATGATGATCGAGCACCACTACGCGCGCGTTGTCGCGTCTCAATTTCTCCTGGATCGCTTTGGGATAACATATATCGATTGCATATATTTCTTTTCCCTTGAGTTGTTTTTCGGGAAGCGCCTCCGGCCTCACCGCGATATACTCGGCTCTCTTCCCAAACTTCTTCCACGCCGCCCAGGCACCTCCAAACCCGTCGATACAATTTTTATGGTAAATAATAACGATCTGTTTCATGTAGTAAAGTATAACTCAATAACAAAACATGGATAACTGCTTCTCCGCACCGCGTTCCTCCGAACGAGGGTAAGACTTGGCCAAGCGGCCCGGAGCGCCCGAGGTGAGGAGGAATGCGGTGCGGAGGTATTGCACGTTATCTCCTCAACACCTCTATTCCCGGCAATTTTTTCCCGCTCAAATACTCGAGCATCGCTCCTCCTCCTGTCGAAAGGAACAGGTTGCTGTTGGTGTTTTTCTTAGTACCGGCGACAACCCGCTTGTACTCGCTAGGCACCAGTTTTGCAAACGAGATAAGGAGTTCTCCTCCGCCCGCCACCACCGTCGCCTTTTTGTTTCGAAGTACCGCCTTCCACACGCTTCTCGTCCCCTTTTCAAATCCCTTCATCTCAAAGAATCCCATGGGTCCGTTCCAGATGATCGTCTTCGAATTTTTTATGATCGCACCAAATTGCCCGACTGTTTTCGGCCCCACATCAAGAATTTTTCTGTCTTGTCGCTCCGCATCGACGGGGAGAATAATTTTTCTGCTCTTCAGATACCGTTTCGCAAACGCGATTGATTTCACATCAACGAGAGAATCCCCGATCGGCAATCCCTGTGCCGCAAAAAAGGTGTTTGCGGGACCTCCTCCTATAAGAAAGTAGTCGGCTTTATTTCGAAAGTGCTGTATGACAGCCATCTTGTCCGAAATCTTTGCACCACCGAAGATGATGGCGAAGGGGTGGGTGTAATTTTTCGCGACGCGATCGAGGTTTTGGACCTCTTTCTCCAGAAGGAGTCCCGCATATGAAGGGATGTATTTTATAATTGCGTGCACCGAAGCATTCGCACGATGCGAGACCGCGAACGCGTCGTTCACGAACACATCGCCGAGCGCAGCAAGCCGCATGCCGAGTGCGGAATCGTCTTTTTCCTCACCCGGCAAAAACCTGAGATTTTCCAACAAAAAGACACTTCCAGGTCTTGATGATTCTATCTGTGTCTCGATTTTCTCAAAATTAAAATGAGATACGAACGATACCTGTTTGCCTAGCTTCTTTGAAAGAATCCCCGCAAACGGTCTTAGTGAAAGTTTTTTATTCCTTATTCCTAATTCCTTATTCCTAATTCCCGTAAGAGATTTCGGGCGTCCCCTGTGACTCAAAAGCACCACTTTCCCTTTGTGGCGCAAAAGATGTAAAATCGTGGGAAGAATCGCCTGAATCCGATACGCGTTTTTTTCACCCCCCTCCTCAATATTCAAATCGACGCGTACCAGAACTACGCGCCCGCGAATCCGCTTGGGATTCATCTTAGAAATACAGCGCATGGACATACGGAAGAATTATAGCAGGTTATGAAACACATCGTCATTCTCGGTGCGGGCTTCGGGGGGCTCCAGGCCGCGCTCACACTTTCGAAAAAACTGAAACGGCACCGGCTTTTAGAACAATATTCCATCGTTCTCGTAGACAGAAATCCTTTCCATACGTTTACGCCGCTTCTCTACGAAATCGCCGCGACCTCTCCGGAAACCGCGAGCGATCTTAAACTGCAAGCGCTTGTATCGTTCCCGCTCGGAAAACTTATCGGGAAACGGAATATCACATTGGTGGAGGACAACTTCATCGCGGCAGATCTTGATCGTAAAATCGTTACCCTCTCAAAATCGAAGATCGAGTTTGCATATCTTGTGATTGCGCTTGGATCGGAGTCCTATTATTTTGACATCCCCGGTCTCGACAAGTACGCGCTTTCTTTAAAGACCTTCGATGATGCAATCCGAATCCGCGATCGCATCGTTTCAGCATTCCGCGGGGCGGAGCGACGAAACGTACGCATCATAGTCGGAGGCGGGGGTCCGAACGGAGTGGAAATTGCGAGCGAGATCCGACAGTGGATCCCCGAACTCGAGGAAGAGTGCGATCGCATGAACTGCGACGCGGAGATTACGATCGTAGAGGGGGCTGCACGCGTGCTTGCCGCATTCGACGAGAAGGCGTCGGAACGAGCGATGAAGCGCCTTCACAAGCTGGGAATCCTTGCGCTTCTAAACACAAGAATTACGCGGGCCGACGAGAGAAAAGTGTATTTAAACGACGGAACGACGAAAGAGTACGATGTTTTTATCTGGACGGGCGGCGTGAAGACAAACTCCTTAATCGATTCTCTCCCTCTTAAAAAGGGAGAACGCGGAGGAATTGAGGTGGATGCGAACACCGTTCCGAGCGACGCGGGGTATGATTTCATCTTCGCGATCGGCGATAACGCATTACTGTATAACCCGCTCACTCATACACCGACGCCCCTTATGGCACGGCCCGCAATAATCGAGGGAAGAATCGCCGCAGAAAATATCATTGCGACGATTACCAAGAAGAACCAAAAACGCGCGTATCCGTTCCGCAGCTATCCGTACATCGCTCCTTTTGGAGGAAAGTACGCGATCGCAAAAGTAGGAAGATTCACCTTCTCCGGAATCTTCGCCTGGGTCTTCAAGGGGTTCACGGAATTGAGCTACTTCCTCTCCATTATGCCGTTTTGGATCGCAGTCGGGGTGTGGCTCAAAGGGCTCACAATTTTCATTAGGAACGATCGTCTCGGCTAACGAAAAAGGAGTTTTGTATGTCGGCGTACCCTATCCACGCACTAAAACAAGTTTAGTGCGGGACTTCGCTTCGCTGCGCTTTCCCCACCATAAAGATGAGTATCATCGGTTCACAAGGCTTTTACCCCGCACAAAAAAGCATTGCTTTTGTGCGGGGCATGCTTCTCTGCTGCGCCCAGCACGAAGTTATCCTCATTGAACCCCCGGCGAAATCTACTTTCCCCAAGATAAACTTGAGTATCATCGACGCGTAGTGCTTTTACTTCTCTGTTCGGAATGGGAAGAGGTAGAACACACTATACTTAATCACCAGGGAATCATTAGGGACAACTTTCGTGCGGGGTTCGGAATGTTCCCGATTTGTACGAAAATTCTAGAATTTTCGTCTACAAACCGCAATCCCGCGTCGCGGGAGGAAGAGGTGGGTCACACTTCGGTAAAACACCGACAAACAAAAACTCCTTTTTACAAATCAGCTTTTTGAGATAGAAAACATATACGCTTTATCCGCACAACAAAAGAAGTAAGTTAACTTATTAGTACTCCTTAGCTGAAACCCTTACGGGCCTTACACCTGGAGCCTATCAACGT
>DAIDBF010000025.1 GCA_027310235.1 bacterium
GTTATGATCTTATCCCGAATTTGATAGAAACCGTAAAGGGATACGCGACGCACGAAAAGACGATCTTGGAAAACGTGACGAAGGCGCGTACCGCCGCGATGTCCACGGAAGATCCAAAAGCAAAACTCCAGGCGGAGAACCAGCTCTCGCAGACGTTGAAATCGCTTTTCGCGGTCGCGGAGAACTATCCTCAGCTCAAGGCAAACGAAAACTTCGGAAAATTGCAGGACGAACTGACGGACACCGAAGACAAGATTCAGGCGGCGCGGCGTTTCTACAATGGCAATGTGCGGGATTACAATACCGCGATTGAAGTGTTTCCGAGAAACATCATCGCGAGTGCATTCGGTTTCAAACAGAAAGAATTATTCGATGTCGATAATGACGTCGAGCGCCAGCCGGTTCAAGTGAAGTTTTAATTTTGTTGTTTCGAATCCGACAACCCGAAAAAGTGTGCGCTCCGGGGCGCTAGCCCAAGTCTTACCCACCTTTTCGGATTTCGGATTCTTCACAGATTTTTTTGTGAGTTGGGAAATATGAAGACACTTTATACGCAGGCCTCATCGAACGTCAGAAAAACGTGGGCGCTTCTCACGGGCTTCTTCGTGCTTATCATCGCTCTCGGGTGGCTTTTCAGCTATGCTTACCGATCGCCCGATATTCTGGTCTTCGCAGTGATTTTGAGTATTGGTATGAGCATCACGAGCTACTGGTTCTCGGACAAGATCGTACTTGCGACCGCAGGCGCGAAGCCGATCGAAAAGAAGGATAATCCGGAACTGTATCGCATTGTTGAAAATCTCACGATTACGGCGGGGCTTCCCATGCCGAAGCTCTACATCGTTCCGGTAGCCGCGCCGAACGCCTTCGCAACAGGAAGGAACAAAGAACATGCGGTTGTCGCCGTAACTCAGGGGCTTTTGCAGATTTTGGATAAGCAGGAGCTCGAGGGAGTGCTTGCGCACGAACTTTCGCACATCGGGAACAAAGACATGCTCGTCTCGACGGTCGTCGTGGTCTTGGTGGGAGTAATTTCGGTTCTGGCCGACTGGTTCATCCGCATGAGTTTTTTCGGCGGGAGGCGTGACGACAGGGACTCGGGCGGCAACATCATGTTTTTCCTGGGAATTGTGGGCGCAGTGCTCGCACCGATTGCGGCTACCTTGATTCAACTCGCAATCTCCCGGAAGCGCGAATTTCTCGCGGACGCCTCTGGCGCGCTTCTTACCCGTTACCCCGACGGTCTCGCGAGTGCGTTAGAGAAGATCGCGAGAAATCCGAACCCGATGCCCAACGCGTCTTCCGCGACCGCGCATCTCTATATCGAGAATCCGTTCAAGGCGGATAGGGGAACCGGAGATTCGAAAAGAACTCCGTGGATCGCCCGCCTCTTTATGACACACCCTCCAGTTGAAGAGAGGATTAAAATTTTGAGAGAAATGTCAGTTTGATATGCGTTTACTTGCCCCGTCACTAATCAAGCAGATATTCGTTTCACTCCGCGCGGAAGCGCGAAGAGTGCACTGCTTGATTCAGTGCGGGGTGACCCATCCTCCGGTTGAAGAACGAATAAAAGTGTTGCGCGAGATGTCGGTATGACAATCTATCGAGGCCGTGGCTGATTAGATTTTCTTAGCGACGTAAGGAGCTTAGAAAATCAATCATTCAGAGGAGTGAAGCGACGCGGGACTACCTTAATTTTGTGGATAAGTATTTGATGAATACGGGGAATTTGAAGAAAGAGACATGTCCCGATTGCGGGCCGGTACCGGTAGTACACTGGGTTGAACGCTGGTCTATTATCGTCGATTGGTTTTTCGCGCCTCTCTTCAACTGCATGGACTGGCTCCTGGGAGTTCTGCGGCCTCTTCTTACCCTTTTCCCTTGGCAGTATCTCGGACTGCCGTTTTTTAAACTGCTCGTTGCGCTTCATCTCGGTACGCTTCAGGACAAGGTAGACGACAGGGATAATGCGAGGACGCGCGCGATGTGGGAATCCGCCGGGAAACGGGGGATTGAGGTAAAAGAATTTCGGCTTCTCGGGAGGCAGCAGGCGGGGTTCTTCTGGGCGCGATGGAATGGGAAGGGAACGCAATCCGCGGATGGATTGCGAGAAGGGGGTCGGGGAAACGGGAGTTTCCCCGTGGAGGAAAGAGCGAGCGAAGCGAGCGTTGAAAACCGAGAGGTTCTCAAAGTGATGCGACCGAAGGCCACGGGCGTAAGCCCGTGGAGCATCACTGTGTTTGAAGGGCTGCCTCGTCCCTTCGGTCTCTTCGACAAGTCGCTTGCCTGGATGGACAACAAGAGTTTGATAAAGAAGAAATTCTCCGCCGCGGGGATTCCCGTCGCGCGCGGAGGAACGTGCACCAGATTTTCCCAGGCGGAAAAAGTATTTGAGGAAGTAGGTGCTCCGGTAATCGTAAAACCGCACATCGGTTCCCGGAGCAGACATACGTTTGTGCACGTGATGTCGATTCCCGATCTGAAAGTTGCCTTTAAGAGCGCAAAGCAACTCTCACCGTGGGTGATAGTCGAGGAAGAGCTTATAGGGCACGTATATCGCGGAACAGTCGTGGGGGGAAAATGTCTCGGCGTCGTGAGTCGTGAGCCGGCGCACGTCACGGGCGACGGAACGAAAACAATTCGCGAGCTCGTCGAGGAGGAAAATAAAAACCCCTTGCGTAAAGGGCCGATCTATCACGCGATTCCGGTGGATGAAGAAGGGAAACGGGAACTCGCGCGGCAAGGATTTACATGGGACAGCATTCCGAAGAAAGAGGAGCGCGTTACGATCAATCAGAAAGTGACGCGGACTCTGGGTGCCGTGATGCGCGACGTGATGGATGAAACGCATCCGGATATAATCTCAACTCTTGAAAAAGCAGCCGACGTGCTCGGAAGTCCGCTCGTAGGAATCGACTTCATCATTAAAGATATCAGTAAGTCATGGAAGGAGCAGGAGAAGTGCGGCATCATCGAGTGCAATAGTTTGCCTTTCGTGGATCTTCATCACTATCCCATCTCCGGGAAACCCCGCGACGTCGCGGGCGCCTTGTGGGAGATGGTGTTTCCGGGGTGCTCGGAGAAAAGGACTTGAGGATATCTCAGATCTGATTTAACCTCAATTGAGATAAAGGAGGGGTCGCATAGTGGCCTAGTGCACCATCTTGGAAAGGTGGCAAGGAGCAATCCTTCGAGGGTTCAAATCCCTCCCCCTCCGCCAGTATAAACAAAGCATGCCCTCGTGGTATGCTTATTTATATCCGCAGGGAGGGATTTGAACGAAGGGTGGGTCGGAGGGATTTTCACTACTCACTCGCTCCGCTCGTTGCGTTTTCAGAACCCTCGGTTCTGAATAATTTCCTACACGGAGGGAACCCGATTGCAACTGAGATGGAAAAAGAACAAGCAATTCAATCATTGACCTGTATAAACCAAGCCCTTATAAAATGTACCCCCTCATCACTGACGATAAACGACGTTAATCAAACAACAGAGATTGCTGTAAGAGGACAAGAAAATATGGGTTGTAATGTTAGTATTAGAAAGTTCGATGGAGAGATTATGAGTTGTCCTCTACCCACTGAATATATAACAGATATACAGAAGAAATTTATGGTGAACAACTACGACTCTTCTATCATTACTGATCTGATAGTCGATATGAATGCAGAAGTAAATAGCGGAGATAAAAGCGGAGGTTGTAGTGTTACGAGATAAATCGGAATGATTGTTTTTGTTATCCTCTCACCGAAGTGAAAACGTAGGTGAGAATCGCGATGAGCGCGAGAAGAATCGCGAGCGTTTTCTTGGTGGTAGAAAGAGACGCTCCTTTTTCTTTTCTAAAGAGAAAGAAGCAAAGCGCAAGAAGCGCGTAATCGAGGAGAAGAAACCATGGTGTCCGCCAGCTGATTCCTCCGAAGTGTATCTCCGAAAGCGGCCAGAGGAAGCGAGTAGGATAGAAGTCGGTGGGGTGTGTACCGATATCGAGGATAATATGGAGCGCCCAGCCGCCCATAACCCACGCGGGCGTACGCCTGAAAAGCCAGACAATTAGAAACACGGCAAGAAAGATGAGTAAACTATGACTCGCGGGATATAAGAACCCGGTAAGCTGACCGATACCGCCCGAATGTTGGAAACTCCGGAAATCGGAGCCGCTTATTATTTGAGCGACTAGAACCAAAGCGGCGGGAGTAAAAGATATAAGATCGGGGAAGGCGCCCCAAAATCCCGCCCACCACGGGTCTATTTTTGTTTTTGCCCTTCTGTTTGCCGTTTTTGCGGCGACCGAACTCCATAACGCATGCGAAAGAATGTCCATTGGGTTATTATACCAGTTTTATGATATACTTGATGTGTATTTGATATGGAAATTCCGATAAAAAAACTCAAGGGAGGATTTTCGATGCCGGAATACGGTCTGGGAACATGGCAGATGGGCGGAAGGAAAGAAAGAGATCCCGAAAACGACGACAAGGCGGATATCGAAGCTATCAGAACCGCGATCGATCTCGGTATCACTCACATAGACACGGCGGAGATTTATGCGAATGGGTATTCGGAGATGCTTCTTGCGGAGGCGCTCCAGAGATACGATCGTTCCAAACTTTTTCTCGTCTCGAAGGTTCAGGAATCTCATCTGAGTTATGATGCTATTTTGGAGGCATGCGAAAACAGTTTGAAGAGAATAAAGACGAACTATCTCGATCTGTATCTCTTACATCGCTATAGCGCCCGTGTACCGCTCGAGGAAAGCATTCGGGCATTGAGCGAGTTGAAAGATCGGGGATTGGTGAAAGAGATCGGTGTTTGTAACTTCGGGTCGGAACATCTCAAGGAAGCGCAATCGTATACGCGACATAAGATTGTCTGCGATCAAGTGCACTATAACCTTCAGTTCCGAGAGCCGGAGCAGAGCGGACTTCTGGAATACTGCCAGAAGAACGACGTGATGCTTATCGCATGGCGTCCGGTGGGCAAAGGGGAACTGTTGAAAGAGAATCCTGAAGTCGTGGAATCGCTTTGCAAAAAATACGGAAAAACTCCGGCACAGATTGCCATCAACTGGCTTGTTTCTCAATCGAATGTCGTAACGCTTTCGAAAACAAGAAGTAAAGAGCATCTTTTGGAAAATCTTGGAGCATTAGGATGGAAGATGGAAGAGGAAGATATCGAAAGATTACGAAGAGAATATCCGAACCAACACTACATTTCGGACGCAGTCCCTCTGGGTTAAGAAAGACAATGAAGGAGGTTGAGCTCAAAATTTTGAACATAGATGTGCCGGCAATGCGCCGGAAGCTCACAAAACTCGGATTGAAACGGGTGATGAAACCGACGTTCTTTCACGAGGTCCACTTCACGTCGAGGAGTTTTAACGGAAAGGGGAGTTATGCCTCCTTGTTTCGGTTGAGAAAGGAAGGAAAGCAGTCGTTTCTCGCGGTGAAGATAAAAGAAAAAAAGGATAAGCGCTTCGACGTGCGGCAAGAAACGGAGGTGTCGGTTTCCGATTTTGAGAAAACGAAAAAAATCCTGGAATCGGTCGGGTTTGAAATACTCCGGGAACGCGAAAAATTTCGTGAAGAGTATAGGATGAGAGGCATAAAAGTCGAGATAGACCGCTATCCGAGAATTGGGCCATATGCGGAGATCGAAGGAAACGACAAGAAAACGGTTCTGAAGTTTCTTTCAGTACTTGGGTTTTCGCTTCAGGACACGACAAACAAGACCGCGACCGGAATTTTGAAGGAAGCGGGGATCGGGGACGGGAAACTGACTTTCAGAAAAAGAAAAGGGAGAATATAATGCGGATATGGGGATGGAAGATATGGAAAACATGAGATATATGGGTGAAGGCGATAAAACAAGGTATGAATTCAATATGGGAGGGACGCAGGCGGAGAATCCCGAGGAGATAAAAACATTCGAGGAACAGCGCGCAGAATTGGAAGAAGAAATACAGGAGAAGAAAAAAGCAATTCAGGAAATGGAGGAAGAGATAGACGGGTATCTCAGTAAACTTAATGGAACGGAAGGAATCTGGATGGATTTTGGCGATACGGAGAGTATGAATGCCCAAACATTGCACAAAAAAATAATGGAGTTGCAACAGAATCTTTCTTCTTCGAATAATTTTAAAAAACAGTACATGAATCAACTGAACGCCCTCGAGAAAAAATTCTTAGAACTCGACGCGGCAAAAGAAAAGTTGTTGCACCTCGGTTCTGAAAGGAACGATATTCTTCCTCCTCCCCTCGGTCCCGAAAGGGACAACTAATCTTGTATGGGAAAACTTCCTCCGGTGTTTGCGGTCTATAAACCGAAAGGCCCGACATCTGCGCATTTTTTAAACGAACTCAAAAAGAAACTGCATATTACGAAGATGGGGCACGCCGGAACGCTTGATCCTTTGGCGTCCGGTGTTTTGGTCGTGGGTATCGACGAAGGAACAAAAAAGCTGCATGAAGTTGTGCAAGGTGAGAAGGAATATAAGGCGACAGTTCGTTTCGGGATGACAAGCACTACGGACGACGAGGAGGGAGAAAAGACAATAATTAAAATGAAACATGTCCCTTCGGAAGAAGAAATCAGGAAAGTGCTGAACGAGTTTATCGGAACGATCGAACAGATTCCGCCGGCATTCAGTGCTATAAAAATTAAGGGACAGGAAGCATACAAATTAGCGCGAAAAGGTATGACTCCCGAAATGAAACCGAGAGAAGCGAGGATTTTCAAGATCGATCTTATGGAATACTTGTGGCCGACCATGGAAGTCGTGGTAACAACGGGACCAGGAGTGTATATCCGCGCGCTCGCGCGGGACATCGGCGCGAAACTCGGCACCGGCGCTTATCTTGCCGATCTCGAACGCACGAGAGTAGGGGAGTTCACAAAAGAAAATACTCAAAGATTTACCTTTTAATCTATCGAGACTTGGCTTCGATAGGAACAGGATAACTATTAGCGGTAAGATACCTACACTAAGTTATTTAGCCATGGCTAAATAACTTAGTGT
>DAIDBF010000026.1 GCA_027310235.1 bacterium
GAGGTAAATAGAATGACTATCGAGATGATAAAGAAACATTATCCCGATTACGAGGTGCTTGCCGAAGAAGAGTCGACCGAAACGAAAAATTCATCAAAACTCTTCGTCGTGGATCCGATAGATGGAACTCATATGTTTGCAATCGGTTCTCCGCTTTTCGTGTTTTCTGCCGCGATAGTAGTGGATGGCGAAAGTATCGCGGGCATACTCAAAAATCCGCTTGCAAAAAGGACCCTCCTCGCCGAAAAGGGGAATGGAACATATTTTGTCGAAGAAAATAAACGCGTATCAGTAAGCAGGAGAAAAGACTTCAGAGGAGCTTTGATAAACGCCGGATGGAAAGAGATAAATCTACCAAAACTTGTCCATGCACGAGGAGGGCGAACGCCACAAATATATTCCGTATGCGAGGAGGCATCACTTATCGCAACGGGGGGATTTGAAGCAGGAATATTCACCGGCCCTACAGCGCACGATATTGCAGCCGCAAAGATTGTTATTGAAGAAGCGGGAGGTAAAGTTACCGATCTTCAGGGAAAAGAACAACGATACGATAGAGAGATCAATGGCGCCATCATGTCGAACGGGTTTCTTCACGATGAACTGGTGAAGATGGCGCAAGAAGCAGGACTAAAGGTTCAAACCTCGATATAATCTATCGGGGCCGGGCCTCGATAGATTACTATTGACAAATTCGATCCAAATACGTGATCATTAAGAAGTTGAATATTAAAAACTTTTTTGGAGGAATATATGGTTATGGTAACGTATCTGCCTGCACAACAGTCCTTCGATGGATTCTCCTTAATTCCTTGGTTTAAAACTGAAAAACCAAGAACAACAAGTGTAAACATATTCTTCTCTGAAGACAAAAGAAATCTCAAGGTGACAGTTGATGATGCAAGAGAAGACGACGTTGACGAAAAAGAACTTCTCCGTTTTTTAGAAAAGAGAGAAATTATCAAAAACACTCTCGAGTGGAAGTTCGAAAAGAAAAGAGATACAGAAGGACTATCCACAGAGGAGGAATTTACCACCGTCGAATTCGCAATCTTTTCGGGGAAAATAATGAAAAGAAAAGAACTGTTCCCCTATGAGGAAAAGAAAGGCGAGGAGTTCGTTACATTGCTTTTACCAACCGAGGAGAGAATCGAGTCGGAAGAAAATCCCCTCGCAAAAGCAATAATGAAGGAACTCGGCGGAGAAGAAATCTTGCCCGCAGATATATGATTTTAGGTTAAACCCGCGCTTTCCCGCGGGTTTCCAATTTTCAAGTTTCAATCTATCGAGGCCCGGCCTCGATAATATTGAGATTGGTATATAATAAAACTATGAGCATCCCCTCAACGAGACACTGTCAGGCCTGCAAGCAGGAATTTATCATTGAACCCGACGACTTCACTTTCTACGAGAAGATCGACGTGCCGCCACCCACATGGTGTCCGGAGTGCAGGATGATACGACGAATGGCGTGGAGGAACGTGCGAAGTTTGTACAAATCTCCCTGTAAGGCGCCCGGCCACACCGAAAGTATCATCTCGACGTATTCTCCCGAAAAAAACATTATGGTATACGATCAGTCGTACTGGTGGTCCCAGCAGCACGATCCGCTCATGCATGGAAAACCGTATGATTTTTCAGTACCGTTCTTCGTCCAGTTCGTCGAACTTCTTCGCAAAACACCGCTTCCTAATCTTTCCAGTCTAAACTCGGTGGACAGTGAGTACGTGAATATGACCATGTATTTGAAAAGTTGCTATCTGGTTTTTTCCTCGACGCACAGCGAGAACTGCAGTTACTCCGAGGGAATCAACGAGTGCCGCGATTCATGTGATCTGCTCGTGGCGCGCAAAAGCGAAAATTGTTATTGGTGTATCGATTGCACAAGTTGTTTTAACGTTCTTTTCGGCACCAAGGTAAACTCTTGTAACGACTCGGCGTTTCTGTTCGATTGCAGGAATTGCTCGCATTGTTTCGGATGCTGGAATCTACGCAACAAACAACACTGTATTCTGAACAAACAATATTCCAAAGAAGATTACTTCAAAGAACTCCAATCCTTCAATCTTGGCTCTTACGGCCGATTACAGGAGATAAGACAGATGTTCTCCGAAAAAACCGCCGGCGCAATATGCAGATTTGCGGACATCTTCCACTCCGAGAACGTGACGGGAGACAGAATAGAGTCTTCGCATAATTGTCACTACTCATTCGATATCGCCGAAAATACCGACTCAAAATACGTGTGGCGAATCCTTGAGGTGGGGGGATCCGACAACTATGACATCACCGTTGCCGGGAAACCGACGTTAACCTACGAGGGACAAGGGGCGGGAATGGGACAAGGATCGAAGTTCGTGCTCGGTTCGGGAGATACCTCGTTCTCCCAATATGCCCATTCGTGCATCTCGGGATGTTTATATTGCTTCGGTTGCGTGGGCCTCACGAGCAAGTCCTATTGTATTTTGAATAAACAATACAAGAAAGAAGAGTATGAAACGTTGGTGCCGAAAATCATCGAACATATGAACGTGATGCCATATGTCGATAAACGAGGAAGGGTATACCGATACGGCGAATTTTTCCCCATCGATTTATCTCCGTTCGCCTACAACGAGACGATCGCACAGGAATACTTCCCGCTCACCAAAGAAGAGGCCTTGTCGCGCGGACTCAAGTGGAGAGATCAGGATGTAAAAGAATACGCGCCGACCACAAACTCCGCGAATCTCCCCGATAACATCAAAGACGTGAAAGACAACATCACCACCAAAGTAATCCAATGTGCTGATGCGGGAAAATGTACCACGCATCAGTGCACTGCCGTATTTCGTATTATCCCTCAAGAACTTGAATTTTACCGGAAAATAAACATCGCTCTTCCGCGATTTTGTTCCAACTGTCGCCATTACGAGCGATTGGCAGAACGAAACCCAATGAAGCTCTGGCATCGGAAGTGCATGAAGCCGGGATGCATGAACGAATTCGAGACCTCCTACGCTCCGGATCGAAAGGAAATAATATATTGTGAATCATGTTACCAAGCCGAGATAATATAATGAAGGTATACTCCGACGCTCCGACGAACACGTCGGAGGTCGGAGCCCCGACCCGAAAGCGTCGGGGTTGCGAATCCTGCTATCAAGCCGAGGTGGTGTGAAGAAAACAGAGTAAAGCGACATAACATCGAAATGGCATAATACGGGTATGAATAAAAAGCTCCTCATCGCAACCATAGTCGCCTTAGCACTCCTTGTCGCAGGGTACTGGTACTGGAAAAACACTACGACGCTCACGCCGGAAGAACAAGCGCTCCAAAAAGCCGAAGACAGCGCAAATGTGCTCACGAAAAATACCACGCAAGGAGTACTTCCATCACTGGATGTGAACGCAAACCCTGTGGGCAATCTTCCCGACACCAATCCGGTCAATAAAACGAATCCATTTTCAAATGTTAAAACCAATCCATTTCGATAAAGGTCTCTTATTTTTGTCTCTCAATAAAATTATGAAACAACAATATGTAATAAGTGTATGTCTCTTGGGAATAAGCGTCCTTATCGGAGCAGTGCTTGTCGCCGATCGCGTCTCAGCACAGACGACTGCGGCTTCACCTGCCGCAAGCATTCAATATCCGGTAGCGGAGCTCGGCAACTGCACGAATGAAACCACATGCCGCACCTACTGCGATGACACTACCCATACAGATGCGTGTCTCGCATTCGCCGAAAAACATCAATTAATGTCACGAGATGAACTTCAAAAAGCGAAAAAATCGCGGGAATAACAAAAGGCCCCGGAGCGTGTACTACGAAGGAATCATGCAAAAGTTATTGTGATGACGTTTCTCATATCAACGAGTGCGTGGCATTTGCCGAACAGAACGGCATGATGTCGGGAAACGAACTTGCGGAAGCGAAGAAAGTACAAGCGGCGATCGCACAAGGCGTGAAACCGCCGGCATGCAACGGTAAGGATAAATGCGACGCGTACTGCAGCGAAGCGTCTCACATGGAGGAATGTATTGCATTCGGGAAGGCGGCGGGACTCATGAGCGATCAGGAAATCAAAGATTCGGAGAAAGTGCTTGCGGCACTACGACAAGGAGCGAAACCTCCCGCATGCCGCGGAAAAGAAGAGTGCGATACTTATTGCAGAGATACCGCACACATAGAGGAGTGCGTGACGTTTGCAAAAGCCGCTGGATTTATGAGTGCGGAAGAAGCGGCACAGTCGGAAAAAATGCTGCAGGCGATAAGAAAAGGAGTGAAGCCCCCGGCATGTAGCGGCAAAGAAAAGTGCGAGAAATATTGCAATGAGAAGAGTCACATTGAGGAATGCATCGCATTCTCGGAGGCCGCAGGCCTTATGACCCCCGAAGAGGCGACTATGGCGCGAAAGACGGGCGGAAAGGGCCCCAGAGGATGCACCAGCAAAGAGGAATGCGAAGCATTTTGCAATAATCCGGCAAACCAGGAAACATGTTTCAATTTCGGAAAAGAGCACGGGATGATTTCGGAAGGAGACCTGAAAAAGATGGAAGAGGGGAAACAGCAACTCACTCAAACCTTAGAGCAAGCGCCTCCCGAAGTAATAACCTGCATCTCCGGCGCAGTGGGAAGTGATACGCTTGAGAAAATGAAGAGCGGTGCGATGATGCCATCCCGAGACCTGGGAGATAAAATGGGTAAATGTTTCCAACAAATAATGAGTAAGGGTACCGGCGGCCCTGGAGAAGGAGGATTTATACCACCTCAAGGACAAACAGGCCCTGGAGGATGTACATCAGAGGAAGGATGCAAATCTTATTGCACCTCGCATCCCGATGAATGTAAAAACTTCGGACAAGTGCGAGAACGCCAAGAACAAGGAGCTTCCGGAAGTTCTGGGGGCGTACCGGGAGGGATGATGCTACCGCCGGGCCAGAGCGGTCCCGGAGGATGCAAGAATGCCGAGGAATGCCGATCATTCTGCGAATCGAATCCCGATGCGTGTGCGAATTTCAAACCCGGCATGGGACCTCAAGGAGTATCTCCCGAAAGACGGGAGATACGGCAAGAACAACCACAAGAAGGGACAATGGGGCAACAGAGACCTGGCGAACGGGTTGAAATGATGCCGGGCACGTTACAAAACATGATGCCTGGTGATGAGAAAACAATACGAGGGTTTCTCGAGAACATGCCGATTAACAGGTTGAATCCCGTGTGCCCGCCCGGGGAGCAATGCGGTCCGCAAAATGCACCAGGGGGAAATTTCCAAATGCCTATAGGAGGACAAGGCATACAACAGCCGCCTCAACAGTTTCAACCGCCAACGGCAACCCCTCCCCCAAGCGGTGGAATGATGAATCAACAGCCACCGAGTAGCAACGGAGAAACACCGCCAGCACCTCCTCAGGAATTTTCTCAACCTCCCGCAGGCGGAATACTCTACCAAGCGTTCCAATTCTTTTTGAATGGAGTCGCAGGAACCAACAAATAGGAGAAAAAATTATCGAGGCCGGGCCTCCATAGAAAAGTGGATAACTCTATCGAGGCCCGGCCTCGATAGATTAGGGTATCGCATTCCGCCTTGGGCATACGTAGTTCCAAAGGGAAAAAAGACAGGGAGAGCGGATTCTATCCCTCTTCTTTTTGGTGTATAGTGGAAAAATAAACCATCATGTGCGGCATCGTAGGATATATCGGTAAAAGAGAAGCGGCATCCGTACTCCTCGACGGATTGAAACGCCTTGAGTATCGAGGATATGATTCGGCAGGAATCGCGATCCTAAAAGATAAAAGAATCAACGTAGCAAAAATCGTGGGCAGGGTAAAACAACTCGCCGAGTCTGAGCGCATACGCGCGCTCCAAGGAACGACGGGAATCGCGCACACGAGATGGGCTACTCATGGAAAACCGAGCGAGCGGAATGCTCATCCCCACGGTGATTGCACGAGCACCATCTTCGTCGTCCATAACGGCATTATCGAAAACTACAAAGAATTGAAGCAGAACTTGGAACAAGAAGGCCACACCTTTACGTCTGAGACCGATACGGAGGTTATCGCACATCTTGTGGAGAAATTTAAAAAAGAAGGAAATAATCTCGAAACATCGGTAAAGAAATCCCTGAAGCTCATGAAAGGGGCATACGCCATTCTCGTTATGGCGGAGTTCGAGCCCGAAACGCTCGTTGCCGCGCGCCTCTCCAGTCCTCTTCGGATAGGAATTGGGACGAATGAATTTATCATCGCCTCCGACCCCTCGGCGATACTGAATTACACGCAAGAGATCGTTACATTGAGGGACGGGGAAATAGCAGTCCTCGAAGAAGACGGGTATACAATCTCAAGTCTGGAAGAAAACAGAATAATCGACCGCGAGGCGGAACAAGTGGAATGGGACTTGGAACAGGCCGAAAAAGGAGGGTTTGCCCATTTCATGCTGAAAGAGATATTCGAACAGCCGGAAACGATAGAGAACAGCTTACGCGGACGCGTAATGGTAGATGAAGGACTTGTGAAACTCGGAGGACTCGATGCGGTCAAAGAAGAGTTGCGCCAGATTGAGCGATTGACGATCGTCGCGTGCGGCACGGCGTATTATGCCGGCCTCGTGGGGGAATACATGATCGAAGAGTATGCGGGCATACCGGTCGAGACATGCATCGCCTCGGAGTTCAGGTACCGGAAACCGATTCTCATACCCAAAAAAGATGCGGTACTTGTTCTGAGTCAATCGGGAGAAACTGCCGACACCTTGGCCGCCGTCTCGGAGGCGAAAGAAAAAGGGATACTCTCACTCGGCATCGTAAACGTCATCGGCAGCACGATCGCGCAGAATACCGATGCGGGGATCTATAATCATGCCGGTCCCGAAATCGGCGTCGCCTCGACGAAAGTATTCGTGTCCCAGCTCACCGTGCTCGCACTTTTTACGCTCTTTCTCGGCAGGCAACGGCAGATGTCGCTTACGATGGGGAAAAGAATTACGGAAGAGCTTTTGAAAATTCCCGATCATGTGCGCACGATCCTCGAAACGGACAAATCGATTTTCGAGATAACACAACGTTACGTCAATTACCCGGACTTTTTCTTTTTGGGACGCAAATACAACTATCCCATCGCGCTCGAGGGAGCATTGAAGCTGAAAGAAATTTCCTACATCCACGCCGAAGGGGGATCGTCGGGAGAATTGAAGCACGGCCCGATCGCTATGATCGATCCGAATTTCCCCTCTATCTTCATCTGTCCGAAGGACAGCGTCTATGAAAAGAATTTGAGCAATATGGAAGAAGTGAAGGCGCGGCAGGGGAAGATAATTGCCGTCGCAACCGAAGGAGACGACGAGATACAAAAAATCGCCGACGAAGTCATCTTCATTCCGAAAACGCTTGAGATGCTGACGCCGCTCTTGAGCGTCATTCCGCTCCAGCTTTTCGCATATCATGCGGCCGTCCTGAAGGGCAAGGATGTCGACAAACCGAGGAATCTCGCAAAGAGTGTAACCGTAGAGTAATGATCTCGAAAAC
>DAIDBF010000033.1 GCA_027310235.1 bacterium
GGATATCTCCCTCCGGTGAACGAGACCATCAGAGCGGGGGAATCAAAGAATGTAAAGGTCGTTTTCGATCCGAATGCGCACGGACCTGCGGGAGTCGGCGCGATAGATCGACTTATCTATCTTACTGACGCATCGGGGGGCTCACTCCAGTTTGAGGTCCGTGCAGTGGTAACGCCCTAACGACCGTGAAAAAAACAATCACGTTGCTCGCGATAATCGGCACCGCGATCTTGGGAATAATCTTCCTCAAACAAAGTCCGGCGGTGTCGTCGGTTATCTGGAATATGAGTAACGGAGGCGCGTGGCTCCTGCCGCTGGTTCTCGTCTCGGCGCTCCTCGACAGCGTTTATCCGTGCTCGTTCTCCATTCTCCTTGTCACAATCGCGTTTCTCTTCGGGATGCAGATAACGAGAAAGCAGATACTCCGGATCGGTGGCGTTTATATCGCCGGCATCTTCTCGGCATATCTTCTGATTGGGCTCGGCATTCTCAAGGTGTTGCATCTCTTCAACACGCCGCACTTCATGGGGAAGCTCGGGGCGACGCTCCTTATCGTGTTCGGAATTCTGAATATCGTGAACAGATTTTTCCCGCGGTTCCCGATACGCCTCTCGATTCCTTCGGTCTCCCATACCGCGATGGGACGGCTTATGGAACGAGCATCGATTCCCGCGGCCTTCGGACTCGGCGTTCTGGTCGGTATCTGCCAGTTTCCCTGTATGGGAGGGCCGTACCTTATGGTGATAGGACTCCTGCGCGATCAGATGACCTACTTCTCCGGATTCTGGTATCTTGTCTTATACAATCTCGTGCTCACCCTCCCGCTCGTGGCGGTGCTCTGGATTGCGGCCGATAAGACGATTGTGGGAAAAGTACAAGAATGGAGAAAGACGAATCTTAAGGATCTTCGATTATGGGCGGGGCTCGCCATGATCGCGATCGGAGTCCTTATCCTCTATATCTAATCGAAATAACAATTCACCCAGTAGTGAAAGTTAAATGATGTTAGACTGATTTTTCCCGGATCACGGAAAGAGCATAAAAGACCAAGTTGTGATAAGTAATCAAAGATACAAAAAATAAAAATAGAACTTCTACTACTGGGTTCACTACATCAATGGAACATACACATACGAATCATTCGTCGGAGGGAGCGGCTCCCAGAAAGATCAGGCGGGATTACTTGCTTCCGATAAACGTCTTCGTCTCGGCGCTTCTCATCTCGGGCACGTGGGTATACGTCACGGGATTGAAAAGCGGGACGAGTTATTCGAAAACCCAGTTGCAAATCCAACCCGCTACGCAGACAGCGGCCATATCCGAGGAGGAAGTTCTTCCTTCTCAAGGAGTTGTCCTACCGGCGACTTGGGGCGATCTCGGTGTAAAGCTCGTCGATGCGGGCGTAATAGATCCGGAAAAACTCAAAGCGCTCTATAATCAACGCGGATCGTTCCCTGCCGAGTACGAGTCATTACTTTCCGGTACGGGAAATGGCAAACTGAAGATCACAAAAGAAAATGCGGCGTATCTCCTGAATCTCTTGTGGGCGCTCGGGCTCGGAAGCAAGAACTCGATTCTCAATTCGGGTGAGATGATGGATCCCAAGTACGGAGGTGCTCAAAACTTCGCCTCGACCGGAGGGTGGACGCTGGGAAAAGGGGATGTAATGAGTCATTATAGCAGCCATACGTTTTTCAACTTAACCGCTGACGAGCAAGCGCTTGTGGATAAGATATCGAAAGGAATCTATCGCCCGTGTTGCGGTAACTCAACCCACTTCCCCGACTGTAACCACGGTATGGCGATGCTGGGACTTCTCGAACTTATGGCGTCGCAGGGAGCGAGCGAGAAGGAGATGTGGAACGCCGCACTCGCGGTCAACTCCTACTGGTTCCCGGATACCTATCTTACAATCGCGACCTTCATGAAGAGTAAGGGCATCGACTGGAAGAGCGTGGATCCACAGGTGATTCTCGGTGCCGACTACTCGAGCGCGTCGGGATATGCCGCGATCGCATCGCAAGTCACCCAGCCGCAGGGACAACGCGGAGGAAACGGGTGCGGAGTGTGATCTTACACCAATCTATCGAGGCCCGGCCTCGATAGATTGAAGGAAGCTTTGTTATAGAGGTGTGTAAACCGATAGCTCTTCTCTCGTCACGGGGGTAATGCCCGCTTTATGAAACTGTAGCGTTCCGGAGGCGACGCCGATTTGCGCCGCTTCCCGAACAGTCCTCCCCTCCGCAAGAAGCGTGCAAATAGTCGCCATCGTCTGATCGCCGCAACCCGTCTCGTCTTTTTCTGAAGAGTTGGGTTGTATATCGGGAATCGGGATGTGCTCTGCGGAGGATTCAGTGATAAGGTATGCACCATTCACTCCCGCAGTGATAAGAATATTCTTTATTCCGAATTTCATCAGAAATTTTGCTGCCTGCTTCGCGCTTTCCAGACCGGTTACCGCCACGCCACTCAGGATTTCCGCCTCGTGTTCGTTGGGTTTTAGAAGAAAGATGTGTTTACTCAAGAGCGGACTATAGTCCGTGCCTTTCTGTATCCCGCCGGGATCGAGTACAACTTTTAAGTTATACTCTTTTGCCCTGTTGAGAATATGAAGGGCGGTATTAAGTGGCAGTTCAAGAGAGAGCGCAACGAGTCCAGAGTTTTTTGCCGCTTCCTCAAAAAGGGGAATCGAGCCGTCTACGTCTTGGGAATCAAAACTGTTGTTGATTCCGGGGAGCAGGTAGATCTGATTATTGCCTTCTTTGTCGACGGGGATAAGAGCAATTCCAGGGAAAGTCCCTTCGAAGTCCGATATTTTTATGTAGCGTGTATCTACTCCCGCTTTTATAAGCGCATCGAGCGGGACTTTCCAGAACCCGAAAGGATCTTTCGTTGTCTTTCCTATCATCGCCACGGCGCCTTTAGCCGAGAGCACCGCAATCATCTGAGCGACGTTTCTCGATTTTCCTCCCGCACCTATCTTCAATTCTTCTCCGACTACGAGTTCGCCGCGCGAAGCGATCTTACCGACCCCCGAAGCAAAGATATCGGTATTTAACCCACCTGGTACGATTATTTTTGTCATACCTGTTTATTATGGAGGAATAAACTCATTATTTCATTATATCAGAGGGTATGATTAATATAAGGAAGTCCGATCTCGCTCACGAAGTCATCTTCTACGCAATTACCTCACTTTCTGCTATGCTATTCACGTTATGGAGACGGAGATCGAGGCAAAGTTTCCGGATATTGATCCCGACGCGCTCCGCGCGAAACTCAGGGCGCTTGGTGCGAAAATGGAACATCCGGAAGTCATGATGCGCCGCAAGCCCTTCGACTACCCCGATAATCGGCTTGAGAAAATAGGCGGTTGGGTTCGGGTTCGCGATGAAGGAGACAAGATAACATTAAGTTATAAACAGTTGAATGATCGGACGCTCCACGGTACGAAAGAACTCACCGTCGTCGTAAACGATTTTGAAAAGACGTGTGATCTTATGACGGCCATCGGGCTCGAGGCGAAGTCGTACCAGGAGACAAAGCGGGAAAAATGGATATTGGATGAAGTGGAGGTAACAATCGACACGTGGCCGTGGATACCCACGCTTGTCGAACTTGAGGGGCCCACCGAGGAATCGGTGCGGACGGTTGCGGAGCAATTAGGATTTCGATGGGAGAATGCAATGCATGGAAGCGTGGAAAACGTGTACCAGATGCACTACGACTTTACCGATTCGGAGATTGATCACTGGGAGCGTATCACATTTGTTCCTGCTCCCGACTGGCTTCTTGCGAAGAAAAAACGGTAAGCATATGGAAAAAAGGAAAATAATCCGGTTGTTAACGGGCGTGATCGTGCTCGTTGTGTTCGCTGTCCTTGTTGTCTATGTTGTGTTCTTCGGTGCGCCGCAGGAAAGTGCCGCGTCGGAACTGTTTATCGTTCCGATCGGTGCGGATCGGGCGCAAGTCATCGAAAAGTTAAGTGAAGGAGGGTTCATTAAGAGTTCATGGGCATTCGGAATTGCGCTTCAACTCCACGGCGTGAGTACCCTACAGGCGGGAGGATACAAAATCTCGAAGGCGATGAGTGTATGGGAAACCGCGGGAATTATAGGCCAGTCTCCTTATATGAAATGGGTAACAATCCCCGAGGGGCTTCGCAAGGAGGAAATTGCGGAACTTCTTCAAAAGAAGCTCGGTTGGAGCGATGCCGAAACGCAAAAATGGGTTACCACTTATACTGCGGAGAAAAGCGACTACTTCGAAGGCGTGTACTTTCCTGACACGTATCTGATTCCCGTGGATGAATCGCCGCTCGATGTCGCGCATCGTCTTCAGGCGAAGTTCGAGGAGAAATTCGCTCCGTACACGAAAGATGCCGCCTCTCAAAACATCAAATGGACGACGCTCTTGAAGATCGCCTCTATAGTACAGCGCGAGGCGGCGGGGAAAAACGATATGCCGCTCATCGCCGGCATCCTCTGGAATCGGCTCTTGAAAAACATGAAACTCGAAGTTGATGCCACCGTGCAGTACGCGCGGGGCGACAAGGGAAAGGGCTGGTGGGCGCCGCTCTCTTCCGTCGATAAGCAGATCGATTCCCCTTATAACTCGTATAAGTATGCAGGGCTGCCGCCGCATCCGATTGCGAATCCGGGGCTCGACGCCATCCGCGCGGTGCTTCATCCCGAAACAACGAAATGTCTTTTCTATCTGCACGACAACTCGAAGATGATTCATTGCGCGGAGACCTATGAGGCGCACCAGAGAAACATACGAACGTATTTGAAATAAATCGATCTTTCTCTTGTACTACGACTATGGACCCTCTTTCTGAAAAAACCGACGAAGAAGTCGCGGTATTGGTTCAGTCCGGAGACATCGAATCGTTCGGGGTGCTCGTGGAGCGGTATGAAGGGAAACTCATGCGCTATGCGGGAAGATTCCTTTTTGATAACGACGATGCAAAAGACATGGTGCAAAACGCGTTTATCAAGGCGTACGTGAATATTCAGGGATTTGACGCGGCACGGCGTTTTTCTCCGTGGATATACCGGATCGCGCACAACGAGTTTGTAAATGCGCTGAAACACAACAAGGGACGGGAGACTGTTTCTCTTTTTGATTTCGACGTACTTTTCCCGCATCTTGCCGCGAAGGAGGATACCGAAGGAGAAGCGAAGCGCCGCGAATTGAAGGAAATACTCGATCGTTCTCTTCGGAAATTACACCAGAAGTATCGTGAACCGCTCGTCCTCTTCTATTTTGATGAAATGGGATACAGCGAGATAGCGGATATTCTCCAGATTCCGGTCTCGACCGTGGGCGTACGCATACGCCGGGGGAAAGAGGCGCTGAAGAAAATAGTCGAACCATTCAAGTAATTATGGAACAGCAAAAGAAACAGCCGATAAAGGAGAAAGTGCTCGCCGCGATACGGGGCGGCGAAGTGGAGATGCGTCCGCGATGGCGCTTTGTATTCGGAGCGATTCTTTTCGGGACGGGGATGATGCTTCTCGCACTCGTACTTTTGTATCTCGTGAGCTTCATTCTTTTTACGCTCCGCCAGACGGGAATCTGGTTTATCCCGTGGTTCGGTTCGAGAGGAGCTATGGTGTTCCTTCAGTCGCTGCCATGGGTGCTTATTCTCCTTTCGGTTGTGTTTTTGGTCGTGCTTGAGGTGCTCGTGCGGCGTTATTCCTTCGCGCATCGGAAACCGCTTCTCTATTCGGTACTGGGTCTTGTGTGCATCATAACGATCGGTGGGATAGTAACCGCACCTTGGCATGGAAATCTTTTCGACTCCGCCCGGGAGGATAAACTTCCGGTACTCGGCGGCTTTTATCGCGGCTTCGGACTTCAGCGTTTTGAAGGAGTGCGAAGAGGATTCGTAACCGGTCTTGCTCCGGACGGTTTTGTGATAAAGGATCTGCGCGGCATTACCTCAACGGTATTTATTACGCCGCGGACGCGTCTCATTCCTAAAGGCGATTTTGAGGAAGGAGACGCGGTGGTAGTATTCGGTGTCGAAACGAGCAATCAGATCGAGGCAGAAAGCATACAGAAAATCACGGAGTAGCCCGAACGAAATAAAAAGATTGCCTCGGCGGTACTACACGAGCAACAAGACCTTGATTATGCGGAATAAGAGAGGGGGTCAATGCACCGCACATCAGGGTCTTTGTTGCGGAAGGTTTTGAAGAAAAACGGAAAGCGGAATAAAATACAGCAATGACCAAAAAAATAGTGATAGGAGGAGGTATCATTCTCGTGCTTGTTGTGCTGGGAGTGATCCTTGCGACGAGTCAGAGTTTACAACCGACTGGAGAAGTTTCGTCGATTCAGCCGCCTCAAAACGAAGCGGTGGTTTCAACGTCTTCCGCAAGCTCGGCTGCACCTGCGGCGTCCTACACGCTCGCCGATGTCGCCCGACACGCTACCCAGTTCGATTGCTGGATGGCGATCGAGGGAAAAGTGTATGACGTTACGAGCTATGTTGGGAAGCATCCCGGAGGGAAAGCGATTCTTCGCGGGTGCGGAAAAGACGCGACGGTGCTCTTCAATACCCGCCCCGACGGACCGGGAACCCCACATCCGCCGGAGGCACGACAAATTCTCCAGCAGTTCTACGTGGGGAACTTGAAGAGTTAACACAAGCGAGTTTTTGAATTGTTTGACTTCTGCCTGATTCTGTGGTATCTTCCCTATCACTGGTGAAGAGATGTAGTCGGATTTCTAAGACACAAAGCAAAAACTATGACAGGAACTATTAAAACGCTCATGGACAGGGGATTTGGGTTTATCGCTCGCGAAGGCGAAGCGAAAGATCTTTTCTTTCATTCCAAGGATTTGAACGGAGTGACGTTCGATGAGCTGAAAGTTGGTGATGTCGTTTCTTTCGAGGTTGTTCAGGGCGATAAGGGCCCGAGTGCCAAGAACGTGACGCGCGCCTAGAAAACCTTTATCAAAAACCACCGCGCGCGGCGCGGTGGTTTTTTTGTACCTCTGCTATACTGGTAGTAAACAAAACAGAGGCCCATGAATCCAGAAACCAAAACGTGTCAAAATTGTAAATCCGAGTTCGTCATCGAACCCGACGACTTCTCCTTCTACGAAAAAATGCAGGTGCCGTCGCCTACGTGGTGTCCAGAATGCCGACTCGTAAGGCGTCTTTCATGGCGCAATGAGCGTTTCTTGTATAAGAGGAAATGTGCTTCTTGCAATAAAGAAATAATCGCGATGTACCACGAAGAAGAGTCATTCCCCGTATACTGCCGCGACTGCTGGTACGCGGACAAATGGGATCCGCGCTCTTATGGAGTGGAATATGATTTTTCGAAACCATTTTTCTTTCAGTGGAAAGAGTTGTTTAATCGGGTTCCGCGCCTCGCACTTTGGCAGGTTGATATGACCGACTCGCCGTACGCGAATATCGCGCGGCAGTGTAAGAATGCATACCTTTCGTATTCGCTCGTAGGTGGTGGGGGAGAAAATGTATTTTACTCGAAGGGTATAGATACTTCCTCTAATATTTTTGATTGTCTCAATATCAATGATTGCGAGAGTTGTTATGAAAATGTGCATGATGCGGGAAATTCGAATTCCCATTTCTGCGTCGAGTCGCGGAACTGCATCGATTCGTGGTTTTTGTTCGATTGCAGAAACTGCCAAGAGTGTGCGCTCTCCGTGAATCTCAGGAACAAGAAGTATGTGCTCAAGAATCAACAATATGACAAAGAGGGGTATTATCGGAAGCTCGAGGAACTAAATCTCGGGAGTTATGAAAGTAAGGAAAAGGCGGAGGGGGAATTTGCTCATCTGGTCTCGCGCGCACTCCATAAGTACGCCGATATCGTGAAGGCAACCGAATCGTCGGGAAACTACATCGCCAATGCCAAGCGGGCGATCTCCTGTTTTAATGTATACAATGTCGAGGATATTAAGAACTGTTTCAGGGTTTTCGATCTGAAGGATTCTCACGACGTGACCTATCACATCCGATCCGAGCTTGTATATGAATACCTGACCGGTGGGATGAGCTCTCAAAGAATCCGGTTCACTATGGCGGGACTCGATGCAATAAGAGATACGGACTATATCGATTACTGTGGCGCTTCCTCGAACCTCTTCGGGTGCATAGGAATCAGGAATGGCGAGTATTGTATTCTGAACAAGCAATATACCAAAGCAGAGTATGAGGCGCTTGTTCCGAAAATCAAAGAACATATGAATGCGATGCCTTACATCGACGCGAGCGGGAAGGTCTACAAGTATGGCGAGTTCTTTCCTCCAGAACTTTCTTCGTTCGGTTACAACGAGACGACGGCGCAGGAACACTTTCCTCTCCGGCGGGAGGAGGCGAGAGAACAAGGATACCGATGGAGGGAACGAAACAAAACGCAGTACGGGAGTACAATGAGCCCGGACAAGTTACCCGATCACATAAAGAATGTCCAAGATTCTGTTTTACGGGAGACAATCGTCTGCCGTCACCATGAGCAAGGTGAACATCGAGCGAAGTGCGAGGCAAGCTGCACCACCGCATTCAAGATTACTCCCATGGAGCTGCAATTTTACCGGGATAAGGAAATTCCTCTTCCCCGGCTCTGTCCCAACTGCAGGCACTTCGAACGCCTCCAGAAAATAGCACCCTACAAACTCTGGCACAGGAAATGTCAGTGTGCGGGAGCGCAATCGGAAAACCCACCTCCTGCACGCGCAGGCATGGCACAGACAGGCGGTGTATACAAGAACGTCGTTTCCCATTCCCATGGAACAGGGAAGTGTCCCAACGAATTCGAAACAAGCTATGATCCCGAGCGTCCAGAGGTGGTGTACTGCGAACAGTGTTATCAGGCGGAGGTGGTATAGTTATCCACAATATTATCGAGGCCCGGCCTCGATAGATTGGGCTATTATATAAAGATAATGAATCTTATAACGTCATTAGATCAGAACAAAAGAGCGGATATGGTGAGCGCCGAACTCAAACTCTATCTCCTTGCGGTTTCGGTGGTTCTCTTCATAAAAATGTAAACTACGTTCGGTAGTGCTCTAAAGGTCGGTTTTTTAGAAAAACAACATATGAACTTTGTCGATAAGAGCAAGGTAGGATTTGCGTTCGGAGCGTTCTTCGGCTTGTTTCACGCGGTCTGGGCGATACTGGTGTGGATTGGTTGGGCGCAACCGCTCATCAACTGGATTTTCGGTCTGCATTTTATCCAGCCTCCCTACACCATCGGTGAATTTTATCCGGGCACCGCGATCTTCCTCGTAGTAGTTACGACAGTGGTGGGATATATTCTCGGCTGGGTGCTCGCCGCGTGCTGGAACTGGTTCCACAAGAACTAATTCTGTTTCATCGGTATTTTTTCTTCCAGCCGCGAGATAAACTCCGCTTGTGCGGGGTTTATTTTTTGTTGTGCTGTTTCGAGCGAAAAGAATTCCGCGCGATCCACCTCGGGAAATTCTTGCCGCTTCCCCGAGCGGGGAGGCCACTCCATCGTGAAGGTGTTGCTTTTGAGAAGTGCAGTATCACAATCACCTTCGATCGCCCACGCATAAACCGTTTTTCCTCCTTTCTGTTTTACGGAGCCGAGCGGAATAAAGTTTCCTTCGGGAAGAAATCCCGTTTCCTCATTGAATTCGCGTTTTGCGGTCTCGAAATAATCGTCGGTATCATTCACGACTTCTCCCTTCGGGATGCTCCACGCACCGAGGTCCTTTTTTGCCCAGAACGGCCCTCCCGAATGAACAAGCAATACCTCAAGGTTTTCGTCTTGAATGCGGTAGAGAAGCAATCCGGCGCTCACTTTTGCCATGGTTTCAGTATATAATAATCTCATGCAATCGGAATCAAAAATTTGCCAAAACTGTAAAAATTCCTTCATCATCGAACCGGATGACTTTTCATTTTACGAGAAAATGCAGGTACCGCCTCCGACATTCTGTTCTCAATGCAGATTTCAACGACGTCTCTCGTTCTGCAATGAACGGCATCTCTATAAAAACAACTGCGGATTGTGCGGCAAAAGCATGATCTCGATGTATCCTTCCGGCACCATATTCCCGGTATACTGTCTCCCTTGTTACCGTGGCGATCGCTGGGACCCGATTTCATATGCGAGGGAGTATGATTTCAGCCGGCCGTTTTTCTCGCAGTACAAAGAATTAAAATCGCACGTCCCAAGAGCTTCGTTAGTGCGGCAGGGAGATATCGCGGGGAGCGAATATTGCAATCGCGCGAGTTACAACAAGGACTGCTATCTGATTATCAGGGCAAATTATAATGAACATTCGCTCTACTCGTACAACTTGTGGGATTCTCGCGATTGCGTCGATTGTTTCAATGTACACAAGTCGGAACTCACCTACGATTCCATCGACTCCATCGATTGTTATCGCGTTCAATATTGTCAGGAATGCAGATTGTGCCGGGACTCCATTTTCTTGTTTGATTGCCGGAACTGCACGGATTGTATCGGGTGTGTCGGGCTGCGGAATAAGCAGTATTTTATTCTGAACAGACCCTACGCGAAGGAACAATACGAAGACGAACTGCAAAAGCTTGGATTGAATACCACAGCAGGGCTGTCGGCTTTTGCGGTGCGTTTCGGAGAAATTATGAAAGATTCGGTTCGGGAAGCGGAAATCGAAACAAATTGCGTCGGTTCCTCGGGAAACTGGCTTACCGACTGCAAAGACGTGCTAGATTCTTATCAGTCAAGGAAAGTCGAGGGAGGAAAATATTTACTTTCCGTAATAGACGCGAAGGATTGCATGGACTACTCGTATTGGGGAAGAGGAACGGAACTTATCTACGAAACGTCGAACTGCGGGTACAACGCTTCGAGAATCCGTTTCGTAAACGAATCGTGGGACAGTTGTCACGATCTGACGTACTGCGACAATTGTTACGCATCGGAGAACTGTTTCGGTTGTGTCGGACTTCGGAGCAAGCAGTACTGCATTTTGAACAAACAGTACACAAAGGAGGAGTACGAGAAACTCATTCCTAAGATCATTACTCATATGAATTCGATGCCCTACGCGGATTCGTGTGGGAGAATCTATAAGTTTGGTGAATTTTTCCCGACGGAACTCTCGGCCTCTCCTTATAATAAGACCGCGGCGTACGAAAACTTCCCGTTGGGCAAAAAAGAAATAGAGGAACAAGGGTATACATGGGAAGATTCGAAGGAGAAAGAATATGCGACGACTAAATCTTGGCGTGATCTTCCCGAAGATATTGCGGCGGTCGGGGATGAAATTTTGAAGGAAGTGATCCTTTGTGAAACTCAGGATGAGGTGAGGACGAAAGATGTTATTGAAGAACGCAGTTGTACGAAGGCCTATCGTATCACTCCGGAAGAGCTCACGTTTTATAAAAAGATAGGCATTCCGCTCCCGCACCGTTGCTTCAATTGTCGTCATTATGCGCGTTTCAAGAAAAGAAATCCTTTGAAACTTTGGAAAAGAACGTGCCAGTGTTCGGGAACCACCTCGGAGAATGGTACCTATAGAAACATCGCTTCTCACCAGCATGGGGCGGGGAAATGTTCCAACGAGTTCGAAACGAGTTATGCGCCGGAGCGACCGGAAACAGTATATTGCGAAAGCTGTTACCAATCAGAGGTGGTATAGTGACGAACAGCTAGTGTGTTTACTCGCACGCATTTCTCCGAACGAGGGTAAGACTTGGCCAAGCGGCCCGGAGCGCCCGAGTTGAGGAGAGATGCGTGCGGGTAAACAGTCTTATATCTTTGATGTGTTATAATAAGGGCATGAAAAAGATAACCCTTCTCGTGTTCGCCGCGATGTTTTTTGTTGCCGGCACCGCATCGGCCGCCCAGTTCGTGGGTCCGTCGGGGAATAACGGTAACACGGTGATTCGCGAAGGAACGTATGGCGATCTCTATACCGGCGGCGCCAGCGTTGCGGTGCAGACCGATGTCGGAGGCGATCTCTTCGCGGGAGGAGGATCAGTAGTCGTATCAAAAAACGTCGGCGCTGATCTTTTCGCCGCCGGAGGGAATGTAAGTATTAATGGTTCTGTCGGTGGCGACCTGCGCGTTGCGGGAGGAACCGTCTCGGTGACGGGTGACGTAAATGAAGATGTACTCGCCGCGGGAGGCAACGTGCTTCTTTCGGGAAAGAAGATCGGCGGTGATTTGTGGGCTGCCGGCGGGAATATCGTGGCGGATTCAGATATCGGCGGCAACGTTTTGATCCGCGGCAGGGAGGTACTTATCAATGGAGCGATTACCGGGCCGGTGGACATCGTCGCGGAAAAACTTACCTTCGGTTCGGGAAGTCGTGTCTCAGGAACGATAACCTACAAGGGATCGAGCGAGGCGGTGGTGGAAACCGGTGCGGTAGTATCTCAGATTAAGTACGAGAAGATGGAGACGAAATCGGCGGGGAAGTCACTTGTGCCGATCTTTACCATCGCGTTCCTGATAAAACTGATCGGGATGTTCTTGGGAGTGTTACTTCTTCTTAAACTCTTCCGTAAGTGCGTAAACAACTTATCGAAAACTTCCTACGACTCGCCGTGGAAAAGTTTTGGGTTGGGGCTTGTGGGAATTATCCTTACGCCCATCGTTATTGTTCTTCTCTTTATAACGGTTATCGGACTTTATATCGCGCTCGGACTTCTCGCGGCATTCGCGCTTGCGCTTATTGCGGTGGCGCTTTTGACACCAATCTTCGCGGGAGGGCTCATCATGAAATGGATACGGAAGAAAGAAGAGATCGCAACCGGGTGGCGTGAAGCACTTCTTGGTATCATTGTCCTCGCCCTTATCGGTCTCATTCCGTTCATCGGCTGGATTATCGTTGCCGCCATATTCCTTATCGCGTTCGGGAGCTTGATTACAAATATGAAGCGAACGATTATGGAAACGCAGTTGAACTCCTAATTTCTCGTAAAATTAAGAACCCCGGCCTCCTGAAGGAGACCGGGGTTTGTAGGACTCGACAAGAGTTGATAGTTTTGTTCTTCGGCGGTATCCTATATTTAATTTCCAACAAAATAGTAGGGTGTTATGAAAAAGCGCATGTTTTTTTCCGCATTGATAGTTGTTCTCTGGGTCCTTGGTTATTTTTATCTTCCCAGCATGATCGTAGCAAAGAGTCAATATCAAGCCCAAGCCTTCCAGACAGTGGCAATTTTTCTCCATGTTATTACTGCGCTCCTTCTTCTCATCACGTGGCTCACCTTATGGAGAGCCGAATGAATGAAAAAAAGAAGTTTGATAAAGTGTCCGTTTTTTTCAGCGGACACTTCTTATTTTTTCTCCTCAACAACTCAGAATTATTCCACCATCTCTCTTCTCAGGTGTTGGGGAATATGCACGAGAAGGTCGTAGGGGATGGTGTCACAAAGTTCCGCCATATGCTCAATCGAATTTGCGACCCCTTTCTCCTTACTGATAACCGTTACCTCGTCATCGAGTCGTACGACCGGCGCCGCGGAAACGTCGATCGAGGTGATGTTCATACTTACTCTTCCCACGATCGGGCATCCGACGCCGCGGATGGTTACCACGCCCTTCCCCGAGAGCCGTCGATCGATTCCTTCCATATATCCCATGGGAATCGAGGCAATTTTCGTTTTTATCCTTGTCATAAACGTCGCATTATAGCCGACGTATTCTCCCGCGTGAAGTGTGCGAAGCGAAGTGATGCGGGTTTTCATCTCAAGTGCCGGATGAAGATCGAGGTGATCGGGCCCTAGGGATATTCCGTAAAGCCCAATACCGATCCGAAGCACGTTTGCATCCACTTGCGGCGAGTAGCGGCTTCCCGCCGTCGCTCCCAGATGAAAGTACTTCAGGTTCGGACATTCTTTTTTGAATTGTGCGACCAACTCGTTCCATCGTGCAATCTGGAGTCCCACATGCCTTGACCCCTCCTTGTCCGCATCGGCAAGATGAGAATAGATGCCTTCAAGAATAATATGCGGATGGTTTTTGACTATTCCGATCGCCTCGGAAATTTCCTCGGGAAGTATACCGTGACGGTGCATTCCCGTGTCCAGCTTAAGATGGATCCGCACGCGGCTACGAAGGGAAGCGCCGAGCCGTTTTAATTCCTCGAGGCCGATTACGGCAAACGCCACATTTTTCAGCTTGTTCGCAAGAATATTTTCAAGCGGCGTATAGCCGATAATAAGAAGGGGAGATTGTATCCCCTCATTCCGGAGAATAAGTGCTTCGAAAAAGGAATCGACGCAGAAAAAAGGAAGCGATTCTTGATCGAGCATCGAGGCAACATGGAGAAGTCCGTGGCCGTAGGCGTTGCTTTTTAATACGGGTGCGATTTCTGTTTTCGGAAATCGCTTCCGGAATACGTTGAGATTGTGGAGAATCTCACTCTTGTATATCACCACGCGGATGAGCGTGGTGTAATGAAATTGCTCTTGTCGCAAACGGCGGAACAATTTGCGCATCGACATAAGGGATTAATCGCCTAGGAAGAGATAGATCGCCGTGCGGAGCGCGCCGGATATCGCGCCACCCTCGACGTGTTCATGAATGTCGTCGAGTTCCATCTTGCTTCCGTCCGGCGTCTCCGCATGATTTCCTTCGATCCAAGCGATTTTTCTCCCGCTGTGATCGTAGATGTGATCTTCGTCGACCCAGCCGAGTTTATGTGCCTCATGGGAGTATATTTTTTCTCCCTCGAGATACCCTATCTTCTCGCCGCCTCTCCAAAGCTCGTGTCCTTCAATAT
>DAIDBF010000044.1 GCA_027310235.1 bacterium
CTTGTCTTCGAATCCCTTTCTCTGATAGGTATTATCATTGGCGCAGTGGTTTTTCTCATAGCTGCTGTGACTGTAACGATTGTAACAAAACGTTTCATAGCGGATAAAGAAAACCGCAAGAGACGTAAAGAAGAAAGAGAGCGAGTTCGCAAAGAGCAGTATAGGGAAAAAAGAGAGCAAGAGTACCTCGAATTTCTGAGGGAAAATACCTCCTTCTCAAACGGCTACCCAAGCTCTGTCGATCTAAAGAAGATTAGAGCGAACGTCGGGACACTCACCAAATTTCAGATTGATTTCTGGATAGCGAAAGCAAAGGTATGCAAACCTTTTGAAAAATAGGTGATGTGAATATTTATAAGTAAGCCCCGGGATTTCCATTCCGGGGTTTATATATTTCAGATAGACCACTAGGATATTTGTCTTCGCGGCAAATTATTCGGCGGCTTTGGGAATCCGAAACGTCTCCCTGTCGCTCAGAAATCTCCGCACCTCGTCTTCCGAAAGGATCGGACGCGGTTGTTTCTGCCACCCTTCGTCTTCGTACGGATCCAAAAGCACCTGGCTTTTCATCTCGAAGAGCGCTTGTTTTTTCTTTTCCACCGCGTCCGCAATCGGAGTAATGCGATTGGGGCGTTCGATAACCCCCTGAATCGCGAATTGAAACGCCTCCGGTTTCCTGCTCATTTTTCCGAGCATGCGTTCCACCATCTTCCCTACCGCCACATGATCCGTATGCGGATCGAACGCATAATTTGAATAGACGGCATCCGGACGTTCGCGCTCGGTTATTGTAAGAATATCTCCTAAGAGCTTTTCGTCTTCGCCCCAGATATCGTTTCTTCCGTCCGGCCGATCAAGAAAAAACAACGATTCGGGTGAGACGTCAAGCACGCGCATCGCTTTTTGTATCTCCTCCCTCCGCTTCGCTCTCACCTCTTCCTTGCTCGGATGCTTCTCAAATCCAAACACGCTCGAATGCGAATTGGCTCCGTCGGTGACGATAATCACGTATACTTCTCCTCCTTCCGCCCGCGTTTTTACGATTGTTCCCCCCACTCCTATGATCGCGTCATCGTCATGAGCGACATATATTCCTATGTTCCTCTTCGCCATGTTTTTTCCAACAACACCTCGGAGAAAAAATGCTCGAAGCGGTCGGTCATTTCCTTTTCCGTATAGCGCGCCGCCGTGAGGACTGCGTTTTTCCCAAGCGTTCTTTTCAAATGCCTTACCTCCGCATACACAGAGCAGATCGCTTTTAGAACGGAACCGCTATCCCTTTTTACGAATACGCAGTTTTTCTTATGCACCGCGAAATCGTTCACGCCGCCGGAATCCGTAACGATGCTTACGCATCCGCATGCCATTGCCTCAAGAAGCGTGAGACCGAATCCTTCCTTCTTCGAAAGGTGGAAAAAGATGTCGCTTGCGCGGTATATCCGGGCGAGCGCTTCGTCGTCCTTCGGTTTGTGGACGATGATCGGAAATTTCGCCTGCGGGGCGATATCCTTCGGTGTGATATTCCGCTGGGTGGCAACATGCAGTTCAAAACGGATGTTCTTTAACTTCCCGCATGCGGAAAGAAGGATACGAAGCCCTTTGTTTTCGCTCTCTATATCGCCTACGAAGAGTAGCTTCAGCACGGCGGAGCGGCGCAGGGCTCCCGGCTTAAAAATGCTGGTATCGACACAAGGAGGAATGACCGCGGCTTCGTTGTCGAATCTTTTCTTCACGATGCGCCACAACGAATCGGACGGCACGACCACCGGGATGCGGAGAAAATGCGCTCCGTAGGAAAGTCCGTTTAACACGCGAAGTGATCGATCTCTAAACATGTATGCCTCGTCCGCCTGAGAAAAAAATATCGTCTTTCCCCTGCCACGCTTCGCAATACAAGGGAAGACGGTAAATACCCAGTTTGCGAGGTAGATGTCCGAATCGGGAAGATGATTCGCGAGCTCGGTCATTCCCCTTACGACGAAGTTCAAAAAATCTTTTTTCCCCTCGTTGAACGGGACTTGCGTAATGCGGACCTTCGGAGAAATCCTGTATGGGACGGGATCCGCTCCGAGATTTACCACATAGACCGTATGCCCCCTTTCCGCGAGACCGTTTGCGAGCGACAAAATTACCCTATCGCCGCCCGTCGCATTCAAACCGAATGAGGGTATGGAAACAATCATAGAAGGATCATACTCGATCATAAAAATTATGGAGGTTTGACACTTATAATTCAAGGGTTGCATGCACTCAGACGGAGTCGGTCGTGCCTTCCCGACGAGATTGTCCTTGTGAGGACAATACGATTATAATATGAAGAAAGGTCGGCAGTATAACAATCTATTTTCCACTTATGAAACGCAAAGTTATAGTAATGGGAACATGGGCGCTTGCCTTTATCTTCGCGGTAAACGTCCATGCGGCGAGCCAAAATCAGAGAGACGGAGAGGGAAATAACCAATCCGGAGGCAAGAATAGGATAGAGATGAAATATCAGGTTCAGGAGCAAAATCAGGATCAAAACCAAGAACAGAATACGTCGACGCTAGAAAGGGAGGATCGCGGACAGGACGCAACAACAACAACAGAAGAAGAGGATCAGAACCGCGAACAGGAGCGGGGAGACGAAGGAGAAATCAACAGCGAGGAGCATCGCAGCACCGTCTCGGATTTCGTCCACGGACTTTTGGAGATTGCCGACAAAGAGGAAGGAATAGGACAGGAGGTGCGCACGATTGCCGAGGAGCAAAATCAATCCGCAACCACCACGATACAAGCGATGGAGGAAGTAAAATCAAAAAGCAAAATTGCGACGTTTCTCTTCGGTTCCGACTACAAAAATCTCGGAACACTAAGGAGTGAGGTAGCACAAACGCAGAACAGACTGGAACAGCTGAACAAGCTATCGGAAAACGTCAAGAATGAAGCGGACAAGACACAACTCCAGAACCAGGTTCAGGCATTGACGCAGGAACAGACGAAGATTAATAACTTTATACAGGCTCAGGAGAGCACTTTCAGCTTATTCGGTTGGCTTGTAAAATTGTTCAGTAAATAGACGAGGAATTGTTGTCTGAAAACCGCCCGACTCGGGCGGTTTTTCGGTAGAATTGGTAGAATAGGAATATCATGACCATCGTAACCTCCTACGACAGCCCCGATATCGACGGGATCGCGTGCATGATCGCTTACTTGGAACTTTTGCATGCGTCCGGTACGCCGACAAAGGCAGTGTATTACGGCGATCTTGGGCTGGAAGTCGAATTCGTGAAAACGTTCACCGGCTACTTCCCTGTCGAAAAACACTCGGGCGATTACGACCCCGGCGATCGATTTATCCTGCTCGACACCGCGGATCCGGAGGCCCTCGAACCGACAATTCCTCCGGAGCACGTCGCAGAGCTTTTCGATCACCGCGAACTGGTCTTTACGGAGCAATTTGTGAACGCAAAAAAGATAATAGAGCTCGTGGGTTCATGCGCCACACTCATCGTCGAGCGACTTAGGGCACAACAGGTAACGCCATCCCCGAATGCCGCCACTTACCTCTATTCGGCCATTGTCTCCAATACGGTGAACTTTAAAAACTCCGTAACCACGAAGCGAGACAAAGACGCCGCCGACTATCTGAGGGCACTCGCGAACCTGCCCGACGACTATGTCGAACAGATGTTCAGATCGAAGTCGAATGTCTCCGCCGACAATCTTTACGAGGTAATTCTCCAAGATCTCTCCATTAAAACAATCGGAGGCACAAGGGTTGGGATTGCACAAATCGAGATTATCAACCTTGAGTTGACCATCAATAAACTGGAAGGACAACTCATGGAGGCATTGAATCGATTGAAAAGAGAGGAACATCTGGAATACTTCTTTTTTTCCGGTATTGATCTTCTCGAGGGATATAATGTCCTCCTCACCATCGATGAAAAATCGGAAGCGGTACTTTCCAAAGCACTACACATTCCCCGGCAACCAAGGCGTAAGACCGAGGCAATACTGATGCGCAAACAACTCTGGCCGAACATCGAAGCAATCATTCGAGCACTGAAGCAATGAGGAAGCTCGTCTACGTTCTCTCGGCCGTCGCGTTCTTCATTTTGATATTTCTTATTTTTTCCATCATCGCGGGAACGGAAAGAATATCTCAAGGAGGTTTTCAAAAATCTGTACGGTACGATCGACGCATAAAACCCAAAGAACTTTCGAAAGACAACAGTGATGAAGAGAAATTCGTACCCCCCCTTCATAACATCAACGTTCCACCCGGGAACCAACCTCCTTCTTTCTTCAGAAGTAGAACCCCTCAGTATATACTGACCGGAAAGAACTATTCCTCGAGTGAACATTTGGCCGGAGGGTGTGAAACCATTCCCGAGCGACTTGCGTCGCCGAGCCAGGCCCCTCGTCGAATAGGCGTGCAGGGTGGCGAGAAGCAACGAAGCGAGGTGAATGGTTACACCCGAAGGCCCTTTGTGAGCGAGAGGGATAGTTCTTTCCGTACTATCTACACTAAAATCCCCGGTCACCCCGGGGATTTTGTTATTTAATTT
>DAIDBF010000053.1 GCA_027310235.1 bacterium
GTATGTACCTCATAAAATTGGATTAAAAAATTTCTTGTGCCCTTATTGATAAATGCATTTCGTTTTCGGCGAAAAAACCCTTTGAAATTCTTGCCGAGCGGCGGCTTTGCCGCCGCGAGGCTTCTTCTCAAATCTTGCAAAATCCTGACTGGCGGTGTATTCTAAAAATAGCTCGAACGGAATTTCCTCGCCGCGCGGAGCGCGGCTCGGATTGAACGGGGGGGCAGAAAATCGCGGCGAAGCCGCAAACGTTCCAAACTGCCAAAGAACCTGAAACAAATCGGCTCGAACCATGTTTTGTAAGGGCAAAAGAAATTTTTTAAGGAAGTATTGCATAAAGTTATTAGTTATGATTTAATGTTAAAAGGTCGTACATAATTTAATCATTAATTTAAAAGGAGAAATATTATGAAAGAGAAATTTGAAGAACCATTTTCACAAGAAAAAAGTAGTGCTGAAAGAAGCGCAGAATGGTTTGATAATGCTCGGACACTAATCCCTCTTCTGAAAGAGCATGGATACACTCCTGGAGGATGGTCCGTTGAACAGCCTCAAGTGCTCGATTCTATTCAAAAGGAGATTAGCGTTGATGCAATTTCAGAAAAAGATCTAGATGAACTAAATAACACCGAGTTTCGCTTAACAGATGACGGCTATGAAGACGAAATGCTCAAGGATTATGGCATTGTAGATAATCCGGCTATTGTGCAGAAGTATCTAAATAGGATCGATGAAAAGGAAAAAGCATTATTGGGGAAAATCTGTAATTTACAAGATGCATCACTTAGAAATGACAAAAGATTTAATAGCATTTACCTTTCTTTCCCCTTGACTTTTGAATTTACCAATGATGATTTGAAAATTCCTGAAATTAATTATGGATGGATGAGGGATGTGGATGTTTATGAAGTTAGAGACACATCCTCTAATCCAGGTGATTCGGATGAATTTTCCTGGGAAGAAGTTGAGAAAGAAATTGACGATGCTGAAAAAAATGGTTGGACGACAATATATGAAACAAGAGGTCGTCGAGATATTATCCTTGAACATCCATCTGGCGAAAGGAGAATCTTTATAAGAGGAAAAAGTAAAAGTAAGAGAAGAAATAATAATGGAGTTTAATCAAGCTCCATTATTATTGTTTTATTTTAAAAGAACAGAATTCGCCGCCAAAGAAAATTCCAAACTGCCAAAGAACCTGAAACAAATCGGCTCGAACCATGTTTTGTAAGGGCAAAAGAAATTTTTTAAGGAAGTATTGCATAAAGTTATTAGTTATGATGTAATGTTAAAAGGTCGTACATAATTTAATCATTAATTTAAAAGGAGAAATATTATGAAAGAGAAATTTGAAGAACCCACTAATAATGAAAATCTCGAAAGAAAAAAGAGCATTGAGAGTACCCTTCTACAATCTCATCTCCCAGACGAGGTAGCAGGTAAATTAGAAAGTGAGCTTTCTGTCATAGAATCCTATATCAGTGATGAAGAACAAGATGAAAATTTCCACAACACATTTCATATTGAATTCAGAAAAGAGAATGGAGATAGCGTTGAAGGGGATATTACTGATAGTAACGGAAATAGTGGTGGAAAATTGACTATCGACGTTGCTACAGAAAAAAATGGCGAATATTCCGGGTATAAAATTTTGACGACTATTGAATATAAGGAAACAGAAAACGGTAAATATGAAATTCAGAGTGATGCCGACCAATTTGAAGACAAGATGAGAGAAATGGGATTTATCAAACAATAAACTCCTTTAATGGCAAATCGTTGTTTGCGGAACAGTAAAAAATAATTTTTTACTGTTCTTTTTATTTGTATTTTCCGCCAAAGAAAAACTTGAAATTGTTAATCTTCGCGGCGGAGCCGCTCATTTTTGCCCTCTCGACCCGAAGTCCCGCCAAGCGGGACGAGGACAGAATTCCGTTCGAGCTATTTTAAGAATACACCGCCAATACACACGAACACACCATAAGGGTGTGTTCGTGTGTATCTAGGTACAGGAGTTGGACAGGAGTGGGGTCGGGAGAACACGTTGGTCTCCCGTGTCGGAGAGTATTGAGAACCGAGGGTTCTCAAGGAGGAGCGGAGCGACGACGTTCAATTTCCTGTACCCTCCGCCAAGAAACTTTTAGACCTTTTCTTCGTTATAAATAGGTCTTATGCCCAGTAGTGAAAACTCGATTGCGGCCCGTGGGGACATCTCAGTCGGTACTCATTATTGGAAAAGGCTGGTGAGAATAAAGAGTCACAGTTTAAAATAGATAACTCATCGAGTTTCTACTACTGGGTATGCCAACAAAGCAACCATCAACGGTTCGGCGCGTCCTCGCGCTTGCAAAACACCGTAAAGGCACGGTTCTTTTTTTGTTTGCGCTTGTCGTTGTTTCCCAGGGTGCGAACATCGTCGTACCCTTCATCTCGAGGTCTCTGATCGATGCGCTGACGAACTTTCTTCGAAACGGTGGGCCGCTTCCCATAAACGTGCTCATATATTCCGCGCTCGGAATTCTTGTCGCGACCGTGGTAAGCAGTACCGTGCAGTCCGGCTATAATTACCAGCTCTTCAAGTTCGTAACGAAAATCGAGGACAAGATACGGAACGCGGCGTTCGAAAAGTATCTCAAACTGCATGCACTCTTTCATCACGGCTCTTCGAGCGGACAAATCATCGGGCGCATCGAGCGCGGAGGTACGGCCGTCTGGGTGATCCTAAATGACATTATGGGGCAGAACCTGCTCCCGCCGCTCGTGGTATTTGTGGGTACGTTCGCGGCATTACTCTATGTGAACGCATGGATTGCGCTTGCGGTCTTGGTGCCGTTCCCTCTCTATTTTTTCACCACGAGAAGCTTGTCGAAAAAAATCTACGAGATAGAACAGCGGGCGAACGACGCGTTCGAGAACGTTTCAAGGGAGCTTTATGACGTAGCGGGGAACGTGCTCACGGTGAAAAAGTTCTCTCAGGAGAAAGAAGAGACGGAACACGAGCGTCAACTGCTCGTCGAGGCGCGCGAGATTCAATACAGCGCGGAGCGCTTGTGGGGAATCGTCGAAAACGTGCAGACGACGATTGCAACCGTGGGGCGCGTTGCCGTACTGCTTTTAAGTGCATGGTTTGTCTTTAACGGTACCGCAACAATCGGCGAGTTCGTACTCTTTATTACCCTTCAAAACATGGCGTATCAGCCGCTTGCTCAACTCTCGATAATCTTCCCGCGCTTGCGGCGCAACGCGACGCGGGTGGAACGATTGTTCGCGGTGCTCGACGAGCCCGTGATGGTAAACGACAAGCCGGACGCAATCGAATTGCCCCCGCTTAAAAAACAAATCGAATTCAAAAATGTTTCATTCGCGTATCGGGACGACAAACAATGGGCGCTCAAGGACATCAACCTCATGATTCCCGCAGGGAGCACTGTAGCGTTAGTCGGAAGATCGGGAAGCGGGAAAACAACCTTCATCAATTTGCTTCTTAGATCATTCGATCCGCAGAGGGGGGCAATCTCGATTGATGGCGTCGATATTCGGGACGCGACACAGGAAAGCTTACGCCGCCAGATTGCGGTGGTGCCCCAAGAGGTGGATCTCTTTTCCAGAACCGTTGCGGAAAATATCGCCTACGGACAGCCCAACATTACGAAAGTGCAGATTGAAAACGCCGCAAAGACGGCACTCGCGCATGATTTTATTTTAAAGCTTGAGAGAGGATACGAGACCGTCGTAGGAGAACGCGGCATCAAGCTCTCCGGCGGAGAACGCCAGAGGGTCGGTATCGCCCGCGCGGTGCTTCGTGATCCGAGAATCTTGATTTTGGACGAGGCAACAAGCCATCTCGACACAGAGAGCGAACGGTTGATCAGTAAGGCGACCGATGCGCTCGTCAAAAACAGGACGTCGATTATCATCGCACACCGGCTCTCGACTATTCTTCGCGCCGACACGATTGTGGTATTCAAGGACAATCAAATCGAAGCGATGGGGAAACACAAAGAACTTTTAAGAAAAAGCCCGACCTATAAACGCCTTCACGATCTGCAGTTCAGTGACGAGTGATAATGTGATACCCTTGGAATATGAAGGGTGAAGAACAAATACGAAGACTAGAGGAGAGAATAAAGGCGGTAGAGGACCGTAATCTTCGGGTGGAGGCCGATAAGGCATGGGAAACGAGCACATTCAGGATTCTCTCGATTACCGTCATTACTTACCTCGTCGCATCGGTGGTGCTGTATTTTATCGGCGTGGAGGGATTTTTCTTGAGTGCGTTGATTCCCGCCGTCGGTTATTTTCTCTCGATGCGGACTCTGCCGGGGATAAAGAAATGGTGGATTGAAAAGTCCACGGGTGACAAATGAAGCAGAAAAAACAGAACTCATCCGGGACGATGTTGCGGATTACTCAATTCGGAAACCCGATTCTAAGAAGAAAACAGAAAAAAGTTTCGGAGAAAATATTGCGAACGAAAGCATTCTGTAATCTCGTGAAAGCGATGTTCCCCGTAATGCACAAGGCAAGCGGTGTGGGGCTTGCCGCGCCGCAGGTAGGGAAAGATATGTCGTTTGCAGTAATTGAAGTCAGAAAGACAAAATTGCGTCCCGAGGTAGCCCCGCTTTCGAAGACGGTTATTATCAATCCGAAGATTATCTCGCATTCAAGAAAAGTTGAATACGACTGGGAGGGATGTTTGAGTTTAGAAAACGTGCGCGGTTTCGTACCGAGATACAAAGAAGTTACTGTCGAGTATGAAGATATTTCGGGAAAGAAGATCGTGCGAAAGTTCAGGGGATATCACGCCCGCGTATTCCAGCACGAGATTGATCACCTAAATAGCATTCTCTATGTGGACAGGATGGACGACATGAGGACGCTTGTGACTTTGAAGGAACTCGCGAAAAGGAGATAGAAGAAAACCACCGAAGGGGGTTTTTCTTTTTGTGCCCGGGGTCGGAATCGAACCGACACGTCCTTGCGAACAGGGGATTTTAAGTCCCCTCTGTCTACCAGTTTCAGCACCCGGGCGATATGAATTTGTGTGTCTCTGAGAGGAATCGAACGTCGTCCCTCGATTTCGCTCGGGACTCCTTGAAACCCAGCGGTTTCAAAGCTTCCGCAACGGGGAAACTCCCGTTTCCCCGGCCCCCTTCCCATTCAAATCCTCATATCTTTTATAACACTTGAACCTCAAAGTTCAAAATATAATTGTGTTTTTCTTGTGTCCCTGAGAGGATTTGAACCTCTGGCCTCTTCCTCCGCAGGGAAGCGCTCTATCCACTGAGCTACAGGGACTTCGTTGTTTTAATAACCCCAACAAAAAGCTACCCCAAAAATCACAATTCATCAAGAAGGAACGTAAAAATGTATTCAGCAAGATTACGTTTAACTCCGTACGCATGTCCCTGAACGAGGGTATGACTTGGCCTAAAATAATAAGGTAGCCCCTCGTCGTGAACTCCTCGGGATGCTTCCCAAGCGCGATTGCATCTTCCTAAAGACGGTCTGCTTGGGAAGCAAGCGCCCGAGTGAAGGGACTACGTACGGAGTGTAACCGCTCTACATTGAGATTTTGAGGTAGCTCAAAACCCCAGTATATCCGTTATGCTTTCAAGAATTGAGGGGCTATGTTCCTCTTCGGGAAGGTATTCTTCCAAGAATGAACGAACCTTGCTTATCATTTCCGGTTCGATCGGAATGTGGACAAGCTGGTTCAGCGCGGTCTTTCTTTTCAAAATAAGTTCATCGGAACGATGCGGACGCTCGCGGATACTAAAACCCTCGAGTTTTTCGAACGGATAAGAAATTACCCCCCCGACATAACACCCGTCTTCGTTCAAGACAAACTCAACTACTTCCGGATGGCGGTTTCCAAGAATCACCACCATGATGCCCGCGATAAGAATAAAGATGGCAAAGAAAAAGTTCTGTTGCCACAAGGCGATTCCCACAAGCACGAGCGTCGCGATACCAACCCCCGTATGCCAGTTTGTGCTCTTCGGTATGAATTCATATTCGGCGGCCTTCCATCTGATCTCATGTTGTTTTTGTTCTTGAGTCATTACTCTGATTGTACAACGTAGTAGTTGTGAGTGGAAGCGAATGTCATTCGCTTAAGATGGACTCCTTCCTTCTAAAATCCAAAAGCCCCGCCAAAAGGTGGGGCACTAAATTCTTTAGCCAACCATTTCGTTCTTAGAAAAATTCGTGTAGTCCCGAGGAGAGACGTCCTCCAGAGGAGGATCCGCTTCCGGCGGAAACCCCTATTTATGCCGTGCCCTCCAGAGGAGGGTCCTCCTTCGGAGGAAAAGGGTAATTAAGAATGATTGTTTGTAGCCCAAACGGGAATCGAACGTCGTCGCTTCGCTCCTCCTTAGAAACCCACGGTTTCTAACCCGTTTCGCGGTCTTCCTCCACGGGAGACCAACGTGTTCTCCCGACCCCACTCCTGTTCGATTCCCCCTCAAGAGACTGAAAATCGAAATGCCCACCACAAGGGTGAGCATTTCAATTTGTAGCCCCAAGGGGAATCGAACCCCTATTTACGCCGTGAAAGGGCGTTGTCCTAACCGTTAGACGATAGAGCCAAGAACTGGAGCATTATATTCCGTTTCCTTGCTTTTTTCCAGAGGCAGACCCCCAAGCTTATTTCGCATTCAGTTAGCGGAGAACCTGAACACGTTAATAATCTGAGTTGCAAGAAACCAGACGTAGAAGAGCGCAAGCGCGACGCCCTCCTTCCGCGATATCGTGTTCCCCGAACGCGAAAAGAAATAAAGGGATACGATTCCGAAGAACATAAGAAGTGCGGTTTCGAAAAATTCGGTCGATTCCACAGTGAACGCTCCGTTCACAATCGCGACGAAGCCGAAAATCAGAGTGTTTGCGGCTGCCGATCCGAGATAATCGCCGAAGGCAATATCCTTATGCCGCTTAAGGATTGATCGTGCCGCTACGACCAGTTCCGGGACGTTTGTGCCGATTGAGAGAAGCAGAAGCCCCATAAGCGAACTCGGAACGTCGAGAAGCAACGCAAAATACGATGCCTGATCGACGAGAAAATGTCCCGCGACGAAAATAGCCGCTCCACCGCCAAGGATTTTCAACGCATCGTAGAGCGTTGCATGTTTTTTTTCGAGAAGCGCCGCGGGAATCTGCTCCACCTCCTCAATGGTATTTTTCTGGCGATGGATAGCGTATACGAGAGAGCCGTATACGAGAATCGACAGAATACCCTCGGCTTTGGTGACATTGCCGTCGAGTGTAAGAAGCACGGGAAGAAGAATGACCGCGAGCGTGAGGATCATGTTCTTTTTGGAGATCGTGTGCTTAAGATCGATGCCGTTCCCCGCGATCGCAAGAAGGGGGACGATAAGAAGAAGTACCACGAACGAAGCGCCAACGAGGTTTCCCACCGAAATTTGCGGCACGCCCGCGAGAGAAGCGTTTACCGCGACCGAGATCTCGCTGATGGAGGTGAGGATTCCGAGGACAAAAAAAGCGACACTGAAGCCCGTTTTGTGAAAATGTTTCGCGACGCGATCCACCGACTCGATGAGGATACCGGCAAAGAACCACACGACGGCTGCCGAGAACAAAAAAATAAACACGTGGACAAGCGTTGTCATGGTTGCTTGATTATACCACGCGTGCGGAGGTTTTTATGAGATGACGGTTCCTTCAAACTCCTTACCGAGTAAGAGTGTTTTGAGATTTTTCAGATCTTTTCCATTCACGATAATCGCGCGTGTGCCGGTTTCCGCTCCGAGTTTCGCCGCGATTGGATCGACAGGGGAGTGAAAACCCGGCGACCACTTTTTCGGGATGAGCTTTCTGTACTCTTCCCAAGAACATTTATGGATCGGCTTCGCGCTCCTGAATTTATGGGGATCTTTGTTATATACGTGTGCCGGTTTTCCCGCGATGATAACCTCGGGAACGTGAAGATCGTGTGCGAGCGCGAGCGCAACGTAATCCGTTGACCAGCCGGGGTGCCAACCACCCCCCACGGTTACCGGGTGAGTGAGTGTTTTGATCTTGTATCGTGCATCTACCACTACCGGATTTGCAACATCTCTGAAGACAGTTCGGATAAGATGCGCGTTCGTGCGCGTGGCGTGAATGCCGAGCCAGTCCTTGTCGTCGTCCGTGAGGGCCGTCAACTTGGATGCGGCCTCTTGATACACGCGCGCCACGTGTCCTCCTCCCGTGACTAAAACAAAACGCCACCCTTTTGGGGTGAACGACAACACGAATTTTTTGAACTGACGGAGAAACGAAGTATCGATGGTATTGGGGTAGATAACGGATCCCCCGAGGGCAATGACGACAGTTTTTCCTACGGGATATCGCATCCAGAGGATTATACAGGATGCCGCCGAAAATACCAATTAGATGCCGCGTTGCGTTCTCCCTCACTCGGGCGCTCCGGGCCGCTTGGCCAAGTCTTACCATCGTTCGGAGGAACGCAACGCGGCAAAGAAGTCCAGTTTATACCACCTCGGATTGATAACAGCTTTCACAGTAAACGATCTCCGGCCGGTCGGGGGAGTATGAAGTTTCGAACTCATTCGAACACGGTTTATCGCCATGAGGATGCCCGACAGTGTTTTTGTATGCTCCGTTACTACTTTCTTTCCCGGCACACTGACATTTTCTTTTCCACAACCGCATTGGACTCATGCGCTTGAAGCGTCGTAGATGCCTGCAGCCCGGACAGAGGCGGGGAAGGGGAAACGAGAACCTTCTCAAAAATTCGAGATCAGTGGGAATAATTCTGTAGCCGCGCCCGCACTCCGTACACTGAATGACTTCTTTGGTAACTTCGTCTTTCGCATCAAGAATATTCTCCGGAAGCTCACTCGCCTGCATCGTGATGGGATGCTCTGGCGGCGTCTCCTCGCGCCATCGCCATCCATTTCCGATCGCCGTCGACTTGTCGATGGGAAAATGTTCGGCGGCGTCGGTTTCGTTGTAGGCGTAGAAAGACAGTTCGTAGGGGAGAAATTCACCGTACTTCCATATTCTTCCTTTTGAATCGATGTACGGATTTTTCTCCATGTCGGCGATAATCTGGTTCCGCAAGGTTTCATATTCTTCCGGAGAATATTCGCGGTTCAGAATGCAGTACTTCTTATTTCGTATGCCGCTGCAGCCGAAGAGATTTGCAACGTCGAGGCACCAGACGGCGTACTCTAAATTCATGGTGTTACCGAGCGCGCACACGAAACTAAACTTCACATTATTTGCTCCTGCTCCCACATCGATACACTCGTACACGAGGCGTACGTTACTGCCCCAAATCGTGTAATCGTAGGCGTCCTTCACGCCTCCATCTTTGATAAGCTGACAGTACTTCGCGTCCTCCACGCCGCGTGCCTGAAACACGTGTTTCGCGTTCTTCGAGTTGTAAAGGTAGTCGCCGGAAATGTTAGTGTTGTTGAATCCGTGAAAGAACTTGTGCGGTACCGATTTCCATACCTCCTCCGCTTTTATTCGAACTTGTTCGATACCACTTGTGGTCGCCATGCTGTTTTTTAGCGCGGCGAGTTCCTTTTGGTAATTTTCGGGAGAAAGCGGCTTGTTCCAGAGGTAGTTACTCTTGTTTCGGAGGTTCACGCAGCCGAAGCAGTTGGTGCACCCGGCGAGATTTTTCGAGAAATACACGTCGATACAATTACTGCAGTCCTCGGAAAAGAAAAGGCGCGCCGACTTGCGGCAGTTCACATCCTCGTAGCAGAGCTCTGATTCGTTTACGCTAAGAAGTTCCATCGAATCCTTGATGGAAGTGAGACGGGTGCCGTAACGCACGTGTTCACAAAGGTCCGCATCGAAGATAAGATAACAACTTTTTGAGGATCCGGTCTCATTCACATACTCACTGTCGGTAAGGGTAGGATAGTTATTGCCGAGTGCTACGACAGGAACGTCGAGAAAGAGTTCTTTCAGTTGTTCGAAGAATGGACGATTCGGATCATACGCCCTGCCGTAGTCGAGCGGATTCCACAAATCGGACCACCAGCACGAACCACAAAATACCTTGTAGGGGCTCTCGTCGGGGATGGTCGCAAGTGTGGACTTCTTGCAGTTACTGCAAGTGCGCTTGTAGAGATGACGCTCGTTCCGAAACATAAAACGCCGCTCAAGACGGCAGTCCGGACAAAAGGTCGGCGGCGGAACCTGGATGCGTTCGTAGAACGCAAAATCCGAAGCGTCTACTGTAAATGAGTTTTTGCAGTTTTGGCAGATTCTGTCTTCAGAAGAAGTCATAGATTTATGGTAATCAAAGCGAAGTCCCGCACCAAGCTTTGCTTCGGTGCGTGGGCTCCGGTTCGATGAGAAATGCTAGCTCGCAGTTCTGACAAACTTTGTTTTCCTGCTTGATCATAAGATTGGGTAGACAGCCCCGACGCCTTCGGGTCGGGACTCCGACCACTGACACACGGTCAGGGCGTCGGAGTTCTGACATGTGCGTTTTTCCTGAACCACGTGTTTATTGTAAGCGCGGGAAGGAATAAAAGAAAACCGTATAAAAATGCTGAAGGGACTCGAATTTTAAGTCCCTCCATTGATTAAATTTTTGTACTGATGGAAAAGAGCAAAATAAGTCCGGTCGAGAAGATTTTGTCAGCCGTGTTTTTTGACACAAACGCCGCAAGAAAAAACGAACCGTAAATTACGATTCCCGCCATGATGAGTAAAGATTTCTCCTTAACCCATCTCCTCTTGTTTATTAAGTTCTCAAGAAAAAGTCTTGCGTTTCTTTGTCTTTGTAAAAATCTCTCTATTATCAAGAAACCTAATTTTATATTAGGAGGTTGGTACCTGAAAAACGCCCCAGACGAGGGTGTTTTTGTTTGGGGTTATCCACAGGGCAACAGCTTGACTGGATACAGGGTAGGGGTATAGGATATGCCTAAGAGGTCGAACTAAACCCTTAAATTCATCACTGCGTTGGATCAAAAGCTAAAAAAGAAATCGCTTCACCGCGCAAAAATAATTAGAGGCCAAATAGATGGCCTGATTAAGGCTATTGAGAAAGAAGTTTATTGTCCCGACTTGCTCGGACAATCATTCTTAATTCAAAGGTCGCTCAAAAGCCTTGATGCCTACATGCTGGAAAACCACCTGCGAACGCATGTTAAACATCAATTGAGTCGCAAGGAGGAGGAGGAAGAAGAAAGAGCTATCAAAGAATTAATCAAGGTCTATACGCTATCAAATAAATAATAAAATATGTTTAATCTACTTAAGAAAAAATGCCCTGTCTGCAAAATGAAGTTGGAGGACGGCAAGAAGCACCAGGAGGGATTCGGCAAAGAATTTTGTTCTGAAAATTGCCGAGAAGAATATCGAAAAAAGATGGTAAAAGAGCAATCTCATAAATCTCACGGGTGCTGCCATTAATTTTTTAAATCATGCCTAACGATTACGGCCTTTGGCCATTAGACAAATCGCAAGGCTACATCAACACTGACCCATGAAGAAACCGATTTACTTGCTGGCATTATTCATTCTGCTTACTGTGTCAATCCAACCCATCTTAGCCGAAGAAAATACTACCAATGCCACCGAGACAAAAATAAAATTAGAGGATTTAATTGATGTCAAAAATAAAGAACTTCAGAAAATTAAAGAAGAAATGCAAGCAGCAAAGAAAAATCTTGATGATACCGTAACCGAGCGAAAAGGATTGCAAACCGAACTGCATCATATCGACAAAAATATTAAGACAATGGAACTCGGCATCCGCGCGGCACAAACTGAAGGTCAAAAGCTGGGACTCGAAATACAATCACTATCATCGGAAATCAAGAATATAAATAAAATGATCGATTCCAAATTAAAAACACTGCCGGAAATATTGCGTGCCTATCACGAGAAAAGCGAGATCAATCCGCTATTTGTTCTATTGCAAAAAGGTACAATATCCGAAGCATTTGCGGAGGTGGAATCTTTAAACAGCATACAGGCACAACTTACAACGACCATTAATGAATCCCGCGATCTCAAAAATGAACTTGAAGAAAAGCAGGATAATGTTTCTGCAAAACGGGGGGAAATCGAACTGAAAAAGCAGGACATCGCAGCCAAAAAAGCAATTACCAAAGAAGAGGAGGAACGCAAACAGATACTTCTTGCCGAAACAAAAAATAGAGAGTCGCTCTATCAGAAAAACTACGATGACCTTGCGAAAAAAGCGATGGAATTTGAAGCAGAAATAGAAAGAACTGAATCTGCCCTAAGGAAGAACATCGATCTTTCAAAACTCCCGGCGCCACAATCCGGTCTGCTCCAAAATCCCGCCCCCGGAGCAAAATTAACTCAAGGATACGGTCGCACAAATTTTGCCGTTAAGAGCTACAAAAGCCAGTGGCACAACGGAGTTGATTTAGGCGACCCAATCGGTACGCCTTTATATGCCGCCGAGGCCGGCAAAATAATCGCAACCGGCAACACGGATAAATATTGTCCCGGGCAGGCCTACGGTAAATATGTAGTCATAAAACATGGCAACAATCTCACAACGCTTTACTCCCATCTTTCGCAATACATCGTAAAAGACGGTCAAGAGGTTAAACGCGGAGAACTTATCGGCTACATAGGCAAAACCGGTTGGGCAACTGGACCCCACGTTCATTTCACTATTTATGCCTCAAATACTTACGAAACTACAAGGTCGAAATCCTGCGGTTCATTACCAGTTGGTGGAGATATTAATCCCCTCGATTATATTTCTTTATAGAAACAGCGAAATAAAAATTCAACTATGACTCAAAAAGTGCAAATTAATATTGAAGGAATGACTTGCATAAGCTGTGCGCGAAACATTGAGGGATTTGTCAAAACGCTTCCCGGCGTAAAGTCGTCAGAAGTCAGTTTCCCGCTGGAAAAAGCTTTTGTCGAAATTGACGCAGGTGTTACCAATAGCGCCGAGCTGGCTCAAAAAATCACTAGTCAGCTCGGCTACAAAGCTTTTGCTGAAGCAGAAGAATCCGCGATTGATAAAGAGGCAAAAGTTCACCGCGAGGAAGTAAGACGGCAAAGAAATTACACTATCATCTCTTGGCTCATTGCTATTCCCGTGATGCTTGGCACTTTTCGCGAGTATTGGATTTTAAGTTCGTTTGTCCCGGAATTTTTTGCCAACGGCTACTTCCTATGGCTCTTAACAACTCCCTTAATGTTCGGTCCCGGTTGGCAATTTTTCCGCGGCACCTGGCGCGGGTTAAAGCACGGCTTCACGGATATGAATCTGCTCGTCGCCACCGGTACCGGCGCGGCCTATCTCTTGGGAGTAGTAAACACACTTTTCCCCGAAGCCGGATTCGGCGGGCCGAGGGTGGCGTTTTTCGAGTCGGCCGCGCTTCTTATCGCTTTCTTGGTTTTGGGGCGATATCTTGAATCCTTGACGCGCGGAAGAGCTTCGGATGCTATTAAAAAATTAATGGGGCTCAAGGTAAAAAATGCCAGAGTGATAAGAAATGGAAAGGAGGAAGTCATCCCTATTGATTCCATTGCCGTCGGTGATCTCATGGTGGTCAAACCGGGTGAAAAAATTCCTGTTGACGGCGTCATTCGCGAAGGATATTCGGCTATTGACGAATCAATGATCACCGGCGAAAGCATCCCGGTTGAGAAAAAAGCCGGCGATTCTGTTATCGGCGCCACAATCAACAAAAGCGGTTTAATAAAATTTGAGGCAGTAAAAATTGGGAAAGACACGATGCTTTCTCAAATCATAGCCTTCATTGAAGAAGCGCAGCTCGCCAAACCGAAAATCCAGAAATTGGCGGATAAGGTATCGGCAAATTTTATCCTTATCGTCCATATTCTCGCTCTGCTTGTATTTTTATTCTGGTTTTTTGTCGGCTACGATTACTTTTTCACCGCCGGAAGCAAATTTTTGCTTTCCAGCATTGTGCTATCATCCGTTCCTGTTTCGGTATTTGCAGTACTCTTGAGCATCACGGTTCTCATCATTTCCTGCCCATGCGCCGTTGGCTTGGCAACGCCTAGCGCCATAATGGCTGGCACGGCAAATGGCGCAGACAACGGAATTTTAATCCGTGGCGGAGACGCGCTGGAGCGAGCATCAAAGATTGACACAGTCGTCCTCGATAAAACCGGCACACTTACCAAGGGCAGTCCATCTCTTACCGATGTTCGGAGCGTTTCGGATTTGACGGAAACCGAAATATTGCGGCTAGTCGCCTCGGCCGAAAAAGGATCGGAACATCCATTAGGCGAAGCAATCGTTGAAGCAGCAGAAAAGAGAAAACTGCCCTTTGACTCTATCTCCAGCTTCAAGGCAATTCCCGGTCAGGGTATTGAAGCGCAGATCGGCGTAAAACAAATTTATTTCGGCAATCGGAAATTAATGAAAGACAAGGGCGTCTTTATTGTCGAAACCAGCCTGGAAGAAGTAGAAAAACTGGAAGAAGACGGCAAAACTGTCATGCTGCTCGCAGTCGATGGGGCAATAAAAGGTTTCGTGGGTGTGGCCGATACGCTCAAAGAAAATTCGGCGCAAGTGGTGAAAAAAATGAAAGAACTCGGAATGCGCGTCATCATGCTCACCGGCGATAATCCAAGAACCGCAAGCGCTATCGCAAAGAAGACGGATATTTCTGAATTTCTCGCTGAAGTTCTGCCAGAGCACAAGGCGGACGAGATTAAAAAACTCCAAAAAGACGGCAGAAGGGTCGCTATGGTGGGCGACGGCATCAATGATGCGCCAGCTCTGACACAGGCCGACGCAGGAATTGCTATCGGTTCGGGCTCTGATATCGCCAAGGAAGCCGGGCAGATAGTTTTAGTGAAAGACGATCTTCGCGATGTTATAAACGCTTTTGATTTGAGTAAAACGACAATGCGAAAAATCAAAGAGAATCTCTTTTGGGCTTTCGCTTATAACACGCTTGGCATTCCCATCGCCGCCGGCATTCTCTACCCGAGCTTCAAGCTTCTGGTAAGCCCGGAACTCGCGGCACTATTCATGGCTTTAAGCTCCGTTTCTGTAACCTTGAACACGCTAAGACTTAAAAGGTGGCAGCCGAAAACAATATAGTATTTTTTCGCTATGAAAATAATAAATTCAATTATCATATCGCTTCTCACCAC
>DAIDBF010000072.1 GCA_027310235.1 bacterium
AACTCGACTCGCTCGAATCGAAGGTAAATCGCATTCTTGAACTCGTGAGCAGAAAGCCGCAAGCTCCCGCTCCTGATCTTTCGGTTGCGGCGGTTGCTCCTCAGGCGACAAAAGCAAAAAAGACAAAACCCCCCACCCGCAAAACCGCGAAAAAGAGGAAGAAGTAAGCCCTTGCTTCTAACGGTTAAACAAACGGGGCTAATAATCCTTACGCCCTACGTCTTTTAGTTCTGGGACTAAATATTGACTGCTGGGGGACTAGGACTCGAACCTAGATTGCAGCGTTCAGAGCGCTGATGCCTACCATTAGCAGATCCCCCAAATTCAGCTTCGTTATTGTACTGAAAATGAGTGTAATTTTCAACGTAATTCCCCTATTCGTAAGTATTTGAAGCAATATGAAGAGAGAACTACAATACAATTAATCATGGACACCAAAAAACAAGTCATCGATGCCTTCAACTTCCGCCACGCGTGCAAGGAGTTCGATCCGACAAAGAAGATCCCCGAGGACGAGTTCAAAACCATTCTTGAGGCGGGACGGCTCTCGCCGAGCTCGTTCGGCTTCGAGCCATGGCAGTTTGTCGTTATCCAGAACCAAGCGCTCCGCGAGAAGATCCGAACCGTCTCCTGGGGCGCCCAGAAGCAGTTGCCGACCGCGAGCCATTACATTATCTTTCTCGCCCGCCAGGCGAGCGATCTCCGATCCGGCTCCGAATACCTAAATCACATCATGGCAGATATACAAAAGGATCCGCCGGACATCATTACAAGAAGAATGGCGCGCGTCGAGAAGTTCCAGCAGGATGACTTCGGCCTCCAAAGCGACGAGGCGCTCTTCCACTGGGCGTGCAGACAGACCTACATCGCACTCGGAAACATGATGACAGCGGCCGCGCTTATGGGAATCGACTCCTGCCCCATCGAGGGGTTTGAGAGGAAATCTCTCGAAAAGGTTTTGGAAGACGAGAAGGTGCTCGATCGAAACCATTTCGGAATCGCTTGTATGGCGGCATTCGGCTACCGCTTAATGCCTCCCCAGAAAGAAAAAACCAGGCGCGGACCCGATGAGGTCGTAACTTGGGTTCATTAAAACAACCCCCTAGCCCATAAAATATTTGAAGCGGTGCAGAAAATGAATTCTGTACCGCTTCGGGTTTAATGGTTTATTTTATCAAGAGATAGATTGCCAGGGCTGCGAAGGCATAACCGAATGTCTTTTGAAGATTCGGAACGACGCCATTCAGTGCCCAATCCAGAAGCGGCGCAATTACCGTCATTAGGATCGCAACGATCGTTATAAAGACCGCAGTGGAAATTTTTGGATCGGCTACCTTCAGGGAGTAAAAATAGAAAGCCGTTCCATTCAGAGCTCCTGCAATTACAAGAATAACGATCGCTTTTATTGAGGGTAATTGAAGAACACTCATTTGCTTACTCAAAAAAGAAAAAGTGAGCGTTGCAAGGGCGCCTCCGATCGTGACAATCACTCCTACCCACACCCCTGGAGCACCGGAATATTTACTAACTACCGGCCACCCCGCAAAGCAGAATGCTATCAAAACTGCTGCAAATAATGATTGGAAGTTCATCTTGAATCCTTATTTGTTTTTTGAATTAGTTATTTCACCCAAACCGCAAACGAATTTCCGATCTGAATGAAATAACCAAGTCGTCAAAGAGAATCAAGGTTCTTCTCGATTGTTAAAATTTTACTAGCCATACTATAACATCTCCTCGAACGAGATGTCAAAAAATACATGGGCGAATTCACCCCCTACTTCCTTCCCGTTGTGAGTTTCCTCGCGGTCTCACGAACGGCGATTTTGGGAAGAGTTTGGGCGTATTCTTTGAGAAATACTTCTACCTTCTTTCTGTGGTTTCTTATCAAACTCCTCAGGAGCCAAGAGATGGCTTTCGTGATTATCACTCCCCTTTCCCTCTCTAATTCCTTGATATTTTCAAAAGCGAGATCGGAGAATTTCTTTTCCGCCGACTGCGCGACGGGCTTCGTGAGAAGCACGAGCGAAGCGCGTCGTTTGTTGATGTTTCTGCTTTGTGCGAGTTTCCGGATGAGCGACTTCCATTTGTTCCAGTTTCGGAGCATCTCCTCCGCCTTGAAGTTCGACTGGCATAAGGAATCCACCTCGCCCCATCCCACGAGATGATCGAGCCACATATCAACGTATTTCGGATCAATCTTTTCGCGCCACGCTTTGGAGTACTCGAGAAATATTCCCGCGATGCTTTTCTCATCCGTGTACCTCCCCCGATAGAGCCGACTCAAAAGATCGATAAACTCTTTTTGGGAAACGTCTTTGTGTTTTGCGAGAAATTCTTTTGTAATCTTCCGTTTAGTTGGGTTCGAGACATAGAGCGATGGATTGGCGTTCCCGAGATATTTCGACAAATCGAAATACTTCGGCTTCTTCCCGGAGTGCTTCTTCAACTTGGAGAGTAGTTGGTTATAGAGCGGCATATCTTCAAGCATAGTAAAATTTCAAGGACTTGTCATAAACAAGTCCTTCTTGAATACACCTTTGATGAGGGGTAAGTTCTTATTCTGTTTCCAGGTCCGTAAGGAGAGAAACAATTACCTTTTTAGGAGGAACTACTCTGTTTTCATTCCCCAACCTTGTCATCGCCAGTGGGTGATTCTACCGCTCTTTGCCGAATGAGTCCTCCGTGATAGAAATTCCCGCTTCCCTAAAGAAAAGGGCAATTTCATTGAAGGAGATTCCTGTTTTATCCGACATTCTTTCTATCTCACTCCTTCCCATATCAAGAAACTTCATTCCGTCTCTCTTGAGGATGTATTATAATAAAAACCATGAAAGCTGTTGTTATCGTTTTGGGCGTAATCATTCTCGCGCTCCTCGGGATTGTCTTGTTCGTTCCCGCAAAATAAAAAAACAAGGACAACCTATATAAGGAGGCCCGGCCTCTGACGGACGAGAACGATTTCAATATTAGGAGGCCGGGGCGCCACGGGTGCCCCGGCCTCCAGTTCAGCCTCCAACGGACAGGTGCCCCGGCCTCCAAGATCCCCTAACGGAGGCCGGGCTTCAAAACTACGGAAGAAACCTCTTTCCCCTTACCTTCTTGTGATACGTGATCGCGAAACGATGGGCCTCGTCGCGGACGTGCACGAGCGTGCGTTCGTCCGTAAAATCGGGAATGCGGCCAATAATGTCATTTTTCTTCCGCATAGGGCCTTTTGCAATCCCTATAACAGGGATATCCAAACCTGCCGCCTTGAGCACTTCTCTTGCGACGCGCACCTGCCCCATCCCACCGTCTACTAAAACAAGTTGAGGTGGGGGCCAGTTCTCTTCGTTTATATGCTTGAAACGGCGCAAAAGCATCTCTTTAAGCATTCCTACGT
>DAIDBF010000086.1 GCA_027310235.1 bacterium
ACACGGCAATCATCGGGCTCGAAACCACGGTCGCCGCGAAAGAAAGAATAGCGCCCGCGATAAAAATCTTCCGCTTCGTCTCGCGCGCGCGCTCAAGACACGCGAAAAAGAGAAGCGAGAAAAGCACTCCCATGGAGGAAGTGAAAAGCCCGCCTGTCAGAACCGCCGATGCGCCGATCCCGAATCCCCTGAATACCTGCGGATAGAACACGTAGAGGAGCGAGAGGAAAATCGCGAGCCAGCCCGCCTTGCGATGCACGAATGTTTTCGCAAAAAACCAAAACACGAAAGGAAATGCAATCGTTGTGAGGAATAAGAAAAGGCGCCACGCGAAAAAAGCCGTCATTCCCGCTCCGCCCAAGAGTTTTATGAGCGCGCCGATCACATACGGAAGCGGCCCGTAAAAATAAAAAAGCGTCGACCCTCCGAGCTGTCCCACATCGTATCCATTAATGCTCCCGCTTCCTGCGAGATTCAAAAATTTCTCAAAGAGATAAAAATGCGGAACGGTATCCCATCCCGGGAGAAGCGAATCCTTGTAAAGGAAAAGGCCGGAAAATTTGAGAACCCCTACAAGCACCACCACAACCAAAAGAATCGCTTCGACGGTGGTCGCTTTCAACTTCATAAATTCCATTATACCATAGTGCTATGGAGCCATTTCTGTCCGTTATCGTGCCCGCATATAATGAAGCGGCGCGGTTGTCTCCAACACTCAAGGAAATTTCCAATACGCTCCGCGCCGAAACGTTCACGTACGAAATTATCGTGGTGAATGACGGATCGACGGACGACACGGCGAAGGTAATCGAAACGCTGCGCCCGGAAATCAAAAATCTTTTGGTGCTTTCCGAAACGCCGAACCGTGGGAAGGGCGCCGCGGTACAACGCGGGATGCTCGCTGCGCGCGGCGCGTGGCGGCTCTTCATGGATGCTGATGGCGCGACGCCTTTCTCCGAATTTAAAAAAATGGCGCCCTATTTGGATCATACACATGCCATACTTATCGGGAGCCGCACCGCGAAGGGCGCGGAAATCCTCGTGCCGCAGCCATGGCACCGGAAAGTGCTTGGACGGCTCGGAAATTATTTCATACGGCTCTTGCTCCTCCCCGGCATCTCCGACACACACTGCGGCTTCAAATGCATAAGGGGCGATGCGGCGGAACAAATCTTCACGCGCACGAGGATCAACCGCTGGGCATTCGACGATGAGGCGCTTGCGCTCGCGCGCGCGATGGGATACGCCATACAAGAAATTCCGGTCAAGTGGAGTAATACAAGAGCGCATTCCACGTTCCGCATGTCCGCGTACTGCCCCGCGCTGCGCGATGCGATAAAAATCAAATGGTGGTTCGCCTCGGGAAAATACGATCTATGAAAAAATACTTGAATATCATACGGGCGCTCTCCACAAGCGATTTCAAGCTGAAATATTACGGCTCCCCCTTCGGCCTCCTGTGGAGCTTCTTGAAGCCGCTCCTTATGCTCATCATCCTCTACGTGGTTTTTTATTATTTCCTCGGGATGAAGGTCGAACACTACGTGTGGCACCTGCTTCTAGGAATCATCTTCTGGAATTTCTTCTCCGACACCACGAAAGACGTGATGCAAAGCGTGAACGCAAAAGCGCATATCCTGAAAAACGTGAATGTGCCGCCTTTTATCGTCATCGCAAGCACGCTCGTGCATTCGTTCTGGACGTTTTTGATAGGGCTTGGCGTATTCCTCGTGCTGTTCTTCGCGTTCGGCATGCCATTTTCAATGAGCATGCTCATACTCCCCGTGCTTGTTCTTCTTCTCGTGCTCCTCACTGCGGGCGTTTCGCTCCTTATCATCACTCCCGCGGTCCGCTTCAAAGATTTCGAACATATCTGGGATGTATTTCTGCAGATGCTTTTTTGGATCACGCCGATTGCGTACCAGTATTCCCTCGTTTCCCCGCCGTACCTTTCGTGGTATCTTTTGAATCCATTGACTCGCGTGCTCGTCGAGGCGCGCGATGCGATTTTCGGCGCGTTTCCCCCGCTTGCTCCGTTTGGAATAACCGTGCTCATCATACTCCTCATCTTGCTTCTCGGTGTCGCTGCATTCAAGAGACACGGGCGCACCATAATCGAGTATCTTTAGTCCATGATCGAAGCGAAAAAAATTTCAAAGGAATACCGCATTCCCCATGAAAAGCCGGGAACGCTTTTCGAGACGATTCTCGGCAAAGAGAGGAAGAAAACCTACGAGACGTTCTTCGCTCTGAAAGATGTGAGTTTTAAAACAGAAGGCGGGGAAATGGTGGGGCTTATCGGCAAAAACGGAAGCGGCAAGACGACGCTCCTCAAAATCTTGGGCGGCATTATCGCTCCCACGAGCGGCACCTGCACCGTTTCGGGATATGTCGCACCCTTCTTGGGGCTCGGCATCGGCTTTCATTACGAGCTTACCGCGGAAGAAAATGTCTTCCTCTACGGCGCGATCCTCGGCATGGCGCGGCAAGAAATCAAAGAGAAGCTCGATTCCATCCTTCGCTTCGCGGGCGTCGAGCGCTTCAAAGATATGAAACTCAAACATTTTTCAAGCGGCATGACGAATCGCCTCGCATTTTCCTTGATGAGCCAGACGAATTTCGACGTGCTTCTGCTTGACGAGATTTTCGCGGTCGGAGACAAAGATTTCATTCCGCAAAGTCTCGCGGTGCTTGAAAACTACAAGGAGCGCGGGAAAACTGTTTTGATTGCAAGCCACAACACGGGTCTCCTCGCGCGCTACTGCGCGCGGACGCTTTTACTCGATAAGGGATCACTCAAGGCGTTCGGAAATACGGAAGAAGTAATCCGCGAGTACAATACTCTTTAGTATGCGCCCCGAAACCGTCATCGTAATCCCGAATTATAATGGAAAACACCTGCTCGAAGCGTGCCTCTTTTCGCTCCGCGCGCAGACGTATCGCAATTTCAAAACCATCATTGCGGATGACGGATCAAGCGACGGTTCGATAGCGTACCTCGCGGCGCATTTTCCGGAGGTAGAGCTGCTGCAATCAAAGAAAAACCGCGGATTCGCGAAAACGGTGAACCGGGGGCTCCGCTTCGCGGAAGAAACATACCATCCCCGCTATATCGCCGTTTTGAACAACGACACGCGCGCCGAGAAGGGCTGGCTCGAAGCGCTTGTAAAAAGAATGCACACCGATCAAAACATCGCGGCGGCAACCTCGAACATGCTTTTCTTCGATCACCCCGGAGTCGTAAACAGCCACGGGGGAACGCTCGACTGGAACAGCGACGGTTATGACATCGACTTCGGCATACCTCGCAATGAAAAAAAAGAGAAAAGCAGATGCGTGCTGGGAAGCTGCTGGGGCGCGGCGCTCGTGCGCGTGAACGCGCTTCGCGCGGTAGGAGCGCTCGATGAAACATTCAACGCATATTTCGAGGATTTGGATTGGAGCTGGCGCGCGACCATCTTCGGATACAAGATTTTCTTCGAAAAGAACGCGATCATCTACCATAAGCACAGCGCGAGCTACCGCAACAGGGAATATAAAAAACTCTTTTTTTGCAAGAGAAATGCCTTGCGCGCCGCGATAAAAAATTACGAGAATAAGAACCTTGCGCGCCAAATTTCATACATCCTGATCGGTTACTGGTTCGCCATCGTCGGTTATTTCCAAACGAATAAATATCTCCTGCCATTCCGGAAAAAGATCATGTACGCGACGATTCCTCTCTTCTCTATCCTTTGGAATATATTCCATCTTCCGAGCGCGCTCCGCGCACGAAGTGTGATTCAGAAAAAAAGAAAGAGAAAGGACAAAACGGTTTTCGATCTCGTGAGCCAGGATCTGACGCCGGTGCGTGAATGGCTGAATAACGTAAGACACAAAATACCGCGATGGTCGGCGCCTCTGTCCTGGCTTGTCGCGCACGCCGAGCATCGGGTGTTTCTCCCGCTCTTCAACCGTGCCAAACATAGGCTCGTGCTCCCGCTTTATGAACGCGCAAAACACAAGGCGGTACTGCCTCTCTTCAACCATTTGGGGGGTGTTGAGCACCGGATTTTTCTCCCGCTTTATGAACGCGCGAAGCATCGGGCGGTGCTTCCCATAATGAACCGGCTTAGAGGCACGCATAAAAAAGAAAGAGATATGGCGCGCGTATACTTGAACGCTATCTTCGCCAATCTTCCTTTTTCGCTTGCTCATATCCAGAAAAAGGAGCTCACAAGAAAAGAGTCGGCGCTTGCAGTCGACGCGTGCATCGCCTGCCTCGGACTTTCGTGGTATCGGGAGCGCGAGAACCTCGGGACGCTCGCGAGAAACATCAAATCCGCGGGAATCAAGCTTAAGCGCGCGCAAGTGAATTTCGATAAAGCGATTGCGTTCGGAAAAACAATCAATGCGCTCTCGCAGCTCTATTTTTATCTCCGCCTCATCGAGGAATCCGGCGAGGTGGCATTCCCGAAAAATAAAATGGCCGCGCTCAGGGGGGAGGGGTCGCGTGCGCAAAACATGCTCCTCGATCGCATCCATTTCGAAATGTTGCGGCGCGGAAAGCTCTCTTTTCCCCTCAAGCTCTATTCAAAAATGTACCTTGAGCCGGGACTCATAAAATACTTCACGACGCGCGCACATTCCCTCTACAACAATAGAAAAGGCGAAACCTATCGAGAAACCTATCGAGGCCGGGCCTCGATAGAGTTATCCACAGAATCTATCGAGGCCGGGCCTCGATATATTGCTCCGCGCACTCCAGCGAGGCGGCTTGGGGTGAACATCTTCGGGTTCCTCGATTCCGAAAGCGGCGTGGGAGAAGCGGCGCGTTCCCTGGTCCGCGCAGTCGCCGCAAGAAACATCCCCTACGCGCTCTTGAACAGCCCCCGATGCCCCCACCGGAGAGAAGACAACCAGTTCACCAAACAATTCGGATCGGAGAACCCCTACGGCATCAATATCATCACGTATTACGGAGATGTGTTTGAGGACGAGCTCCGCGCATGGGGAAAAGAAAAATTCGAAGGCCGCTACAATATCGCCTACTGGGCATGGGAACTTTCCTCGCTCCCCGCTTCATGGACTGCGCTCCTTAATACAGTGGACGAGGTATGGACGCCGAGTTCTTTTTCCGCGGCGGCAATCCGAGACGCGAAGCGCGGCATTCCCGTTACGGTCATTCCTCACCCGATCGAACTCATCAAAAAACATCCGTATCCGCGCGCGCACTTCGGACTTCCCAACAATCTTTTCCTGTTTCTTTTCATGTTTGATTTCTACAGTATCTTCGAGCGGAAAAATCCCCTCGCCGCAATCCGCGCGTTCAAAAAGGCGTTCCGCCCCGATGAACCGGCGGGGCTCGTCATAAAGTCATCAAACCACGCGATCGATCCGGAACACTTCGCGGTGCTTCGCCGAGAGGCGGAGTCCTCGAATATTTTTCTTCTGAACGACTATCTGAAACGAGAGGAACTTTCAAGCATTATGAACGTATGCGACGCGTATGTTTCACTCCATCGTTCGGAAGGATTCGGCCTTACGATTGCCGAGGCGATGGCGCTCGGAAAACCGGTTATCGCGACGGACTATTCGGGGAACACCGACTTTATGAACGAAGCGAACAGTTTTCCCATCCCCTTTACGCTCGTTCCCCTCGAAAAAGATTACGGGCCGTATCGGCAAGGAAACGTATGGGCGAATCCCGATGAAACAAAAGCCGCTGAGGCGATGCGGCTCGCGTTCGATCATCGGGAGATTGCGAAGCGGAAAGGGATGCTCGCGCGGAGAGACATTATAGCGCATTTGAGTCCCCCTGCGGTTGCGAATATCGCCGCAACGCGCCTCGATCGCATCGAGAGAATACTACAAGAAAAGAACAAGCGGGGCAGGATGGAAGAAGATTTTCGGTTTTAGTATAATACAAAGGTAAGGAAAAAGGTCGAGAAAAATATCCAGAATAAGGAGCTACATGGAGAACAATAAAAAAACAATCGTATGGATCATCGCGGGAGTCGTAGCCGCCGCGATCGTCATCTATTTCGCGGTGAGCGGCGGTCTGCCGCAAGCGCCGCAGGGAACGCAGACGCCCGAAGGGACGGTTGCGGTAACGGGAACAAGCCCCGTGGCGCCCTCGGGCGAGGTGATCGCGCCGAGCGGAAAACCGGCGGACAATTCTTCCGTCCCGGGATCGCAGACCGCGCCTCAGCAATCGGCGCCGCTCGCCGCAAAGGAGATCCCGCCCCAGGCAGTCAAGCTCTCGGTATCGGCAAGCGGATTCTCTCCCTCATCATTTTCGGTGAGCGCGGGAAAGGCGGTAACATTATCTCTCACGGGAGCCGATGAACAGACACACGTGTTCCGCTTTGATGATCCTTCTTTGAACGCGGTCGCGATCGGCATCGGCCCGGGACAGACCCGCGTCATCACCTTCAACGCGCCGGACAAGGCGGGTACCTACAGCTTCCACTGCGACGTGCCGGGACACACGGCCCGCGGCGAGAAAGGGACGATGACGGTGAGATAACATTCGATAAGGAAAATAAAAAATATGGAGGCCCGGCCTCCATATTTTTTATTTTCCTTATTTTCCTGTCAGTACCAATTTCGCAAGGCCGAGATCATAGGCGCCGGAGACGCCGCAGAATTTTTCGCATCCGAAGTCGTATGTCCCCGCATCTTTGCTCGCACTGTTAAATCCGAAGGTCTTCGTCTCCCCCTTCTCAGCGATTACATAGAGTCCGATCGACGGGTTTTTGAAGAAGAAGTCGTATTTCGCGTCAACTGCGGTAAAATTAAATATCACTTGATCCCCTTTCTGGACGACAATCTCGGTCGGCGTAAACTTTCCTCCCTCGGCGCGCACGTCAAAAAATTTCATCGGGAGCGGCTCTTTCGAATCTTTGTTCGTAACGGTGGTCGTCGAGACGGGCGCGGTAGGAACCGCGTTTGCGGGAACGTCGCTTGAGTACCCCGTCGAAGTCGCGGTAAACTGCACCACTTCAGGCGTCTTCCCGCCCGTTCCGAAGAGTAATACTGCGCCTACGATGATTGCGGCAAGCGCGATGACCCAAAGCATAGTTCTCCCCTTCGCGGGAGCTGCACCTGTATCTTGCTGCGTTTCCATATATATAGTATACACTATTCGATTCCTAGAATCGAGTTGAACGCCACGCCGTTTAGATCTTTTCCAAAATAACGAGATATTCCCTCACATTAATACCAGGCACGCGCAGGTTGTTACGGATCACAAACATGGGTATTTCCCTGTCCTCGGGAAATACGACGGGCCGGGTGAGATCGCTGCGATTATAAATCCGATGATCCCCTTTTTTCCATTCATAAGAACACCCGACATACAACACGAATTTTTCAAACCTTCTCCATGAGATCGGTTTTATGCCGGGCATGGTACCATAAACACTCCCATTGTTCCAAACGTCGTTATCGCGTCCCTATACACCCCGCCCTAGAATCCGGAGTTGAAGGCGACACCATTATACTTCGAGTCCACACCGTTATAGATGTAACCCACATAGTCAGCCGCGTGTGCGTCATTCCAAAATTTCGGGTTTCAGTTTTTTCGCCTCCGCAGTAAAAAATTTCTTCAGATCCTCAATAGTGAGCCGCTTGATCATCTTAGGAAGCGCGGAAATGGCCCTGATTTTGCTAAGTTCGCTCCCGAGCGTCAGCGCGTCCGTCTTCACCTCAAACTTTCTCTCCGCGAGGATTGCGATATCCCGGAGCGTCATATTTCCTTCCGTGATGATAAAATAAAGATCGACAAAATCCTTCGCTTCGATACGATCCAAAAACGCCATAAATTTATTCGCCGCGATATCTTCAAGTGAATCAACGAGTATGCCTCTTTCCTCCCGGAGCGGTGCGAGACGAGGAAACGGGTACTGGGTAAACTCGAGTTTGAGTTCATGGTCGCCTTGCGCGAGAAAATAAATTCTCCGGTCATACAACTTCCGATACGTCACCGAATCCGCGCGAAGACTTTTTTTGAAATCCGCGATCGCCGCCTCGACTTCCAACTGTGGGAACTGATCCGCGTCCGTGAAAAAATCAAGGTCGTCGGAATATCGATGGCCGAAATAGAATTCCGCGAGCGCGGTGCCGCCCGTAAGATAAAACAGCTCCGCAATGCGCACATGGGCCGCCACGGCCTGAAGCGTGATTTTTTGATCCTCTGTTAGAATACCCTGTCCCATAAGAGCAACTCGAGAAATGCCCGCGTATCATCTGGCATGGCAAGACTATGAAAATTCCGTTCGAGCGCGACTCGGTCGATTTTTTCATTGGTAAGACCGAAGGTAAGGAGGCGCTCCATGCGCCATTTTTCATTGTGCGGCTCCGCTTCTATTGTTTTTGGATAGTCCCAGTTATGCATAGAGTAAGTATAGCGATGATAAACCCTCTTCGCAAACACCTGACAAAACTAAAAAGCATCAGCGTATGGGCTTCCTACCGCGCTTTCAAGTCTTTAAGCGATCGAATTCCAGCTATATACCCGCCCTAGAATCCGGAGTTGAAGGCCACGCCGTCGTACTTACTATCAACTCCGTTATAAATAAATCCGATATAGTCCGTTGCGTTCGCGGCAGTCGAGAGCGTGGGGAGCCCCGTCGCGCCCCAACGCACTGTGGCGGGCCATGTCACGGTGCGCGAACCCGTTGCGTCTTGTTTTAGGATGATACGGTAGTTCCCGCCGTTCTGGCCGTTTGAAAAAGTAAAGGTAACGTTCCCTGTGAGGACGCAGTGCTGAGTATTTCCCGCACTCCAGTCGATCGTTACCGCTCCCGTGCAACTTCCCTTCACCACCGTTGGAGAGTAATAATCGCCGTTTATTTGAAGTTTCGCGGATGGGCTCGTCGTCCCGATGCCGACGTTGCCGTTTCCTAATATCGTGACCGCATCTCTATCCACATAGGGATAAAGCGAATCACTAACATTAAAATCCAACCTTGTTCCATTGTTGTTTATATAATTGGATGCAACTATGGAAGCAGTTCGATTGCCTGTGTCACCACTGGTTGTAAAAAGCAACGAGGCATACGGATTGTTATCTCCCACATTAGCCGCTCGACCATAAACCAAAATGTCATTGCGAACATTTGAACTTGCACCATTATTGCCAAGAGTTAATAATTTTGTCGGATTTGTTGTCCCGATGCCGACGTTGCCACCTGATTTTATAATCATTTGTTGCCCGCTTGTTTGACCGAATGATATATCTCCGCCATTTGCCGTTATACCTAAGGTAGTATTTAAGTTACTCTGCCATATTTGGTTTACGCTGGTGTCTAATCCGTTCAACCGAAGACCACCAAATTGGCTATAAGAATTTCCTGGGACATCAAGTTTCAGGCCGGCTCCCGGATTGGTTGTCCCAATTCCCACACTCCCCGCGGTCACAAGCGAGTACGGCATCACGTTCGCGGCGAGGTCCATGTAGTAGTTCGTGTTGTCGCGGTCGTAGTAGATAGAGGACTCCGCGTTCCCGTTCACGTCGAGGTTCGTACCGGGGCTCGTCGTCCCGATGCCGACGTTGCCACCATTGGGATTAATCAGGAAATTACTTGCCGTCGCACCATCTAACCTTTGAGTTTGTAGATAGAAATCTCCATTATTTTGAGCAACATACCCT
>DAIDBF010000001.1 GCA_027310235.1 bacterium
GCTTTATATCTTTCTCGATCTTCAGGTCGTGGATCGCGATACCCTGACCTTCCTTCTTCAATCCGGAAAGATCGACTTCAAAGCGATGCGGCATATGTTCCGGAAGTGCCTCGATTTCCACCTCGCCCAGCACCTTCACCAGAATAAGTCCTTGCTTCGTCGCGGGAGCCTCTCCTATGAATTCAATAGGAACCTTTGCCTGGATTTTTTCTCCTTTTCTGACGTGATGGAAGTCGACGGTAATCACGTTCCCCGAAAGATGATCCAAAATCACCTCGGAAATAAGCGCGGGAAATTTTTCTCCCTGCTCGTCGATGAGCGTGATAACGGTATTCTCGCCGGCCTCTTTATATGTTTTCATGAAGTCCTTGAGTGAAACGCTGAAATGCTTGTTTTTGATCCCGTGCCCGAAAAGCTCCGCGGGAACAAGCCCCTCTTTGCGGAGTTGCCGTGTCTTTTTTCCGAAGATTGTTCTCTCTTGAACTTTGAGTTCCATATGGCTGCCAATTTAAAATTTATAATTTTCAATTTGAAATCAATTTATAATTAATAAATTTTGAATTTAAAAATTGATTAAAAATTTCAAATTTCGAATTAAAAATTTTATTTCTTAGTTTGTTTTTTTATCCTCGTTTTCTTTGTGGTCTTCGGTTTTGCTTTCAGTCTCCTCTCTTTAAATCGTTCGACGCGTCCTGCAGTATCGATGAGTTGTTCACGGCCCGTATAGAAAGGATGGCACTTACTGCAAATTTCCACCTTAATCTCCGGCCGCGTGGAACCGACGGTGAACGTGTTCCCGCACGCGCAATGCACCTTCGCCTTCGGGTAGTATTGAGGATGAATACCTTGCTTCATAAAATTGTAAGCCCTTGTATTCTTACACTAGATTCGAATTTTTGGCAAGTTATCGCTTGACCCCGCACCTTTGAGAGATTAGGATCAATCCTGATTTGTCAGAGAAGAAACGGGGGTATTATAAAATCTCTCAAAGGTGCGGGGTTGACAAGTGGGCGTTATCCCATATACTTAAACCCTGCAAGCTCCGATTTATCTTATCTCCGTCCGACCGCTTTTTTACATAGCAGCAACAAGCAATGTTGAGAATTTTTTTAGTTGTCCCTTTATGAGAAATTTGATATGAGAGACCCGATCGAGGGTTTTTCATACTGAATTTCTCTTTAGAGGATTTGATCCTGGTCCAGGATGAACGCTGGCGGCGTGGATAAGGCATGCAAGTCGAACGGGGCGTGTGCAGCACGCAATATTGAAATATTGGAAATATTTAAATGTTTAAATATTGCGCGCTGTGCGCGCTTAGTGGCGAACGAGTTAGTAACGCCTTGGTACGTACCTCGAAGTTGGGCATAACGAGCCGAAAGGTTCGCTAATTCCCAATAGTCCCCGCCCACATCTGTAAAGTTGTGGCGGGGTAAAGGCGCAAGCCGCTTCGAGATCGGCCTAGGTCCTATCAGCTAGAAGGTGTGGTAATGGCGCACCTTGGCTACGACGGGTAGGGGGGCTGAGAGGCTGATCCCCAACGACGAGACTGAGACACGGCTCGTACACCTACGGGTGGCAGCAGTCGAGAATATTTGACAATGGGCGAAAGCCTGATCGAGCGACGCCGCGTGCAGGATGAAGCATCTCGGTGTGTAAACTGCTTTTCTACGGGAAAAAGTTATTGATGGTACCGTAGGAATAAGTGGCTGCAAACTTCGTGCCAGCAGCCGCGGTAATACGAAGGCCACAAGCGTTATCCGGATTTATTGGGCGTAAAGGGCGCGTAGGGGGCTTGGTGTGTTTCTGGTAAAAGACCGGGGCTTAACTTCGGATGCGCCAGAAAAACTACCAGGCTTGAGGATGTTAGAGGTGAGTGGAACGCACGGTGTAGGGGTGAAATCCGTTGATATCGTGCGGAACACCAAAGGCGAAGGCAGCTCACTGGGACATTCCTGACCCTGAGGCGCGAAAGCGTGGGGAGCAAAAAGGATTAGATACCCTTGTAGTCCACGCCCTAAACGATGCTGACTAGTCGTCTCGAGTATCGACCCTCGAGGTGGCGTAGCTAACGCGTTAAGTCAGCCGCCTGGGAAGTACGAGCGCAAGCTTAAAACTCAAAGGAATAGACGGGGACTCGCACAAGCGGTGGAACATGTGGTTTAATTCGACGGTAAGCGAGGAACCTCACCAGGGCTAGACATCTTCACGACGATTTTCCGAAAGGAAGATCTTCCGCAAGGACGTGAGGACAGGTGCTGCATGGTTGCCGTCAGCATGTGCCGTGAGGCGCTCCCTTCAATGGGGTAACATGCGCAACCCTCATCCCGTGTTATACGTGTCACGGGAGACTGCCATCCTATAGATGGAGGAAGGTGAGGATGACGTCAAATCAGCATGGCCCTTCGATGCCCTGGGCTACACACATGTTACAATGGCCGGACCAGCGGGTTGCCAAGCCGTAAGGCGGAGCTAACCCCTTAACGTCGGCCTCAGTTCAGATTGAGGGCTGCAACTCGCCCTCATGAAGTTGGAATCGCTAGTAATCGCGGATCAGAACGCCGCGGTGAATACGTTCTCGAGTCCTGTACTCACAAGAACCGCGATCGGCAGCTTCGTATTCTAGATGGTTGAAATCCATTCCTCTCTTTCGTCAAGGGAGCGTAGTTAAAGGATAGTTCGGTACCGTGAGGCAACGAGCGGAGGATCCGGAGACAAAAAACAGCCACGCGTATACAAAGAGCGATCGACTCATGGAAGGGTGGTGAGCATGAGGAAGATCATAACAACGCTCTGCGGAGGATGTTCGGAAAAGAATATAAAGTAACCCGATGAGATCTGACACTGTTAGCCAATGCAAATTGTGCTATAATGAAACTTACGCAGCGTCAGAAGTCAGCTGATTTATAGTACCTCAGCATAAGCTATGCGGAGGGAAGGAATCGCTCTTATGCAAATGCTTACTCCCGATTATATTCTTGGCCTGGTTGATGGAGAAGGAAGTTTTACCGCATATATTAGGAATCCGGACGACAAAAAGGAGGTGAAAAGACGGACCAAGGTGGAGCCAAGATTTTATTTGAAGCTTATAGAGAGAGATAAAGATATTCTCTATAAACTCAAAACTTTTTTCGGGTGTGGAAATGTATATTATCAGAAAGATACACGGCAGAATCATCAAGACTGCTATCGATATGAGGTGGTGAATCGCAAAGAATTAATGGAAATAATAATTCCATTTTTCAGAAAACATATACTCCATCTATCTTCGAAAAGAAAAGATTTTGAGATCTTCTGTAAGCTTGTGAACATGATCCAGAAAGGAAATCATCTAACCGATGATGGATTGAAGAAAATGTATCTTCTCAAGCAAGACATGCATTAAGAGCTCGCGTAGTGCGGGAAATCCGCTCGCTACGTGGGAACATCAACTCTGAGTTTCTAGAGGATAATCGCCCGTCATACCAAGGGAGCCGGGAGTGCCTAAAGTCCGCTTCGGCGGATCAGGGTAAGCTCGGTGACACGGGTAAAGTCGTAACAAGGCACGCGTAGCGGAAGCTGTGCGTGGATTAATTATATTTAGTCGACTACTTCTCTGAAGTGGTTATAAGAAAAGGTGTTAGCCGATCCCGCTAAAAGTTTCACAATTAAGCGGGCCAGCCAGAATATCTGTAAGGCAGATTTTCGGCTGGACGCCTCAAGGCTCGGCTCATTCCGTCGAAAGAGGGGATGTAAGGGGCAACTAAAAAAGTTTTTAACAACTTCGCTGATTAATTTGTACCCGTGTTGTGTTCTCCCTCCCTCGGGCGCTCCGGGCCGCTTGGCCAAGTCTTACCCTCGTTCGAAAGAACACAACGCGGGTACTTTTATGTTCCAGAGGCGAAGTTGTTTGTGGATGGAGGTAAGGAGAATTGACCACTCCGTTATGCTCGCAGTGGAGAGAGAAAATATCTGCAAGTGAGAATGGGGGAATTGGACGGATTGGAGGGGGGTTGGTATAATTTGAAAAATGACTGACGTACAAACAGTAGAGAAGATTTTATTGGTTGAGGACGAACCGATGCTCGGGAATCTTTTGAAGCAGCGGCTCCAGAAGGAGAATTACGAAGTAATCCAAGCGAGAGACGGTGCGGAGGCCGTGAAAATTTTGAAGCAGGAACCGGTGGATTTGGTGCTACTCGACATCATTCTCCCCAAGATGTCGGGGTTTGAAGTGATGGAGGCGATTAACAGCGACCCCTCGATGCATGTGGCGCCGGTCGTCATCATCTCGAATCTCGGACAGGAAGGCGATGTGGAACGAGGGCAGCAGCTCGGGGCTGTAGGGTATTTCATTAAAGCCCAGCTTTCCATAGAGGAACTTATCTCGAAGATTAAGGAGTTTTTTACCTCGAAATAGTTGCCCACAGATATTCGGGAGCCCGATTAACAAGATTCTGCTATACTAAACGCGGGAAGATGCCCGAATGTAAAAAATGAAGTCTCAAGGTCGAATTGTAACCCTTTTTAATGAATAGTCATAACATGATTCAGAAAAACGCGAAGCGCGGATTTACGCTCATTGAACTTCTCGTGGTGATTGCGATCCTGGCGGTCTTGGCCGTTGCAGTCGTCTTGGTGTTGAATCCCGCGGAGCTTTTAAAGCAGGGAAGGGATACCACAAGGATCTCCGATCTCGCCGCAATGAATAGCGCGATTGCGCTCTACATCGCCGATGTAAGAACCCCCTCGTGGACGACGGTAGCAGGATCAAGTCCGAGATGCACGGGCGCTACGCCTTTTACGGGCGGCGGCGGAAGCATTACGTGTACGGTGAATGCCACCACTACGGTGGATGGCAACGGTTGGGTTCCGGTGAATTTCCAGAGCATCTCGAGCGGCGCGCCGCTTTCGCGGTTACCGCTTGATCCAGTGAACACTGACGCGAATGAGTATCTTTATGCCGCCTCTTCTACTACCGGCTACTTCGAGTTGGTGGCGAAAATGGAAAGCACGAAGTACAAAAGCGGAGGAACCGCCGATGTAGAATCAAACTCGAAGGATGGCGGTGTGGGGACGAACAGCGATAAAGTATACCAGGTAGGAAGCGAGCTTGATCTTATCTCGGCATTCTAGTGGCTGGTTTTTAGGAACACGAACTCCGTTTATGGAGTTCGTGTTCCGTTTTTTTCCCGCAGTTGAGGTATAATAGGAAGAGAATATGATCCTCTTGCCCGCGGAAAAACTTAAAGAACTACTCGTAAAAGCGGGAGTGTTAACATCCGAGGTTTTTAATGCTGTCGAAGAGGAAGCGAAACGCAAACAGCAGAGTGTCGCGGAGATCATTATCTCGCGCGGCCTTATTAACAAGGATTATTTTTTTCTTCTTCTCTCCAAAGCACTCGGTGTGGAACGCGTAAACTTGGGTGCGGTGGGGATCGATGAACGAGTACTCCACTTGTTGCCGGAAGATGCCGCACAGCAGAGGAACGCGATTGTGTTCAAGAAAAATGACGACGGTTCGTTCGATGTGGCGATGGAAGATCCCACCAACCTGGAAACGATCGATTTTCTTACGCTTCGTCTGAACGGGCCCGTGCACGCGTATCTCGCGACCGAGGACGATCTGAATCGCGGATTTCTTCTCTATCAGCGCGAACTCACGCAGAACTTCAAAAAAATAATCGAGGACAATATCCGTCAGTCGCTCCGATCGAAGGTAAGGGGAAATCTCGAGGAAGCGGCGGCGGATCTTCCGATTGTCGCGATCGTGGATAACCTTCTTTCGTACGCGATTTCCTCGCGCGCATCGGACGTCCACTTCGAGGTGCTGGACGACGGCGTCTTGGTGAGGTTCAGAATCGACGGCATTTTGCACGAGATCGTACGCATGCCGAAGGAGATACATCCCGCGATCGTTGCACGCGTGAAGATTCTCTCGGAACTTCGCGTGGACGAGCATACTCATCCTCAGGACGGGCGGTTCAGATATAAGGTAGGAACCGATTCGATTGATGTTCGTGTCTCGGTCATCCCGACATTCTACGGGGAGAAGATCGAAATGCGTCTTCTCGCCGCGGCGCAAAAGCCGCTTTCGTTCAGCGAACTCGGCATGTTCGAGGACACCATAAAACTCATCTCCGAAGCGATCTCAAAAAGCTACGGCATGGTGATCGTCTGCGGCCCCACGGGAGCCGGGAAGACGACGACGTTGTATTCGGTCTTGAATGTGTTAAACAAGCCGTCGGTGAATATCGTGACGGTGGAAGATCCGATCGAATACGACATGCGTTACGTAAACCAGATGCAAGTGAATGCCGCGGCGGGGATCACGTTCGCCGCGGGACTCCGTTCCATCCTGCGGCAGGACCCGAACATCATCATGGTCGGCGAGATTCGCGATGCCGAAACGGCAAACATCGCCGTGCAATCCGCGTTGACCGGCCACCTCGTGCTCTCGAGCTTACATACCAATGACTCGCCGACGGCGGTACCCCGCCTTATGGATATGGACATCCCGCCTTTCTTGGTTTCGGCGGTTTTGAATGCCGTGACGTCCCAGCGCCTCACGAGAAAGATCCATATGGATTGCATCGAATCCTACGTACCGACCAAGGACATGCTCCAGAGCATTGAGAAACAGATGGGCGAGCTCGCCGATAAAAGTGCGCGTATGCCGAAGACGTTCTATCGGGGGAAAGGATGCGATGCGTGCAATCATACGGGCTACCTTGGCCGGATCGGTATTTTTGAGGTACTGAATGTAACTGAAGAGATACGCAAACTTATTATCAGCGCCACCTTTGATCTTGATGTATTGAGAAAAAAAGCGAGAGAAGAAGGAATGGTTACCATGTTTGAAGACGGACTCCGGAAAGTCGAACTGGGACTCACCACAATCGAAGAGGTGATACGCGTTATGAGAGAGTAAAGGGCTTGGTTCAAAAATCCGAGCTACAAACGAAGGATTTTTGATTACCAGACCTTTACCGAGCACTCAAATCCATGTTCTACGTTTGTTTTCTTCGGGACAAAGCAAAGAACTCGATTTATATAGGATATACATCAGATTTAAGGAGAAGAATGAAAGAACACAGAGAAAAAAAACCTGAATTGTTGTATTATGAAGCATATAAGAACGAGAAGGATGCAAGAGGTAGGGAAAGAACGCTAAAACAGAGAGGGCAATCTATTCGATGGCTTAAAAGTCGCCTGAGCAATAGTTTAAATGATTTGAGTGCTCGGTGATATTTTTGTAATTTCGCTCCGCTCAAACAAAAATTATCATGCAATTTCGTTACGTCGCATCGCAAAAAGATGGAAGAGTAGTAGAAGACCAGATCGAGGCCAAGGACACCGCTGAGGTTTTGCAGTTCATCGTTTCTCGCGGTATGAAGCCGGTGAGTATTAAGCCGGCGGAGATAGGCGGAAAAGGCGCGAAAGGTCTCTTTGGAGGGAAGATCACCTTGACCGATCAGGTATTTCTTTCGAAATATCTCGCCCTCATGTTAAAGATCGGAACGGGGCTTCTCCAGGCAATCAACATTTTAATCGAGGATTTCGACAAGCCGGCGGTGAAATTGTTCCTTTTGGAGGTGAAAGCAAACCTCGAACGAGGACAGACATTCTTCTCAACATTTGCGAAGTATCCCAAGGTGTTCAGCCAGGTATATATCAACCTCATTCGTGCCGGCGAGACCTCGGGGAATCTGGATACCGTCTTTGAAAATCTCACTACGTCGCTTTCGAAGGAGAAAGAAATGCGCGATCAGATAAAAAGCGCGCTCATCTACCCCATTCTTCTTCTTTCGGCATCCGCGCTCATCCTTGTTTTTCTTGTGATGTTCGCGCTCCCTAAGATCGCAGGCGTGTTTTCGCAATCCGGATTCACCCCGCCGCTTTTTTCAAGGGTTGTATTCGCAGTGGGGCTTTTCTTCGGCAGTTATGGCGGTTATATTCTCGGATTTTTCATACTCCTTCTTATTCTTTTTGTAGTGTCCTTCAAAAACGTATTGGTGTTCAGAAAACTCATTACGAGCATAGTTGCCGAGATCCCCGTCGTGAAGGACATCGTAAGAAAGATTGCATTGCAGCGGTTTGCGGCTACTCTTTCGTCGCTCATCAAAGCGGGTATTCCTTTGACCGATGCACTTGAAATCACCGCGAAAGCCGTCGGTAATGTGGAGCTCCGCGAGGCCTTGTTGCGCATCTCGCGCGAGGGGCTCGCGAAGGGGCTTACCGTAGGCGAAGCATTCAAGCGCGAACCTTTCTTTCCGAAGACGGTGGTAAATCTGATTGCGATCTCCGAAAAAGCGGGGCATATCGAGGAGGTCTTGGGTACGCTTGCGGAATTTTACGTGAGCGAGATCGACAGTTCTTTGAAAACGCTTGTTTCGGTCCTGGAGCCGGCAATGCTTCTTGTGATCGGATTCGTAATCGGTCTCATCGCACTTTCGATTATCATCCCGATCTACCAGCTTACGACGCAGTTCTAAATTTTGAAATAATGTTTCAAATATTTGAACTTTTGAACACGCGTTTGTTTACAAAATTATCGCCCGAGGCAATCCGCCTTCGACGGAAAAATTATAAAATTCAAAAATTAGAAGGAGGATTCACTCTTATTGAACTCCTTGTCACGGTGGCATTGTCTGCGATTGTAATCGTGGGCAGTCTTTTTATGCTGAGCGGTTACAATGCCGGGAAGCACTTGCAATCCGAAGGGGGTCAGCTTGTCGCCGCGCTCCAAAATGCAAGGCAGAATTCGATAGCGCAACAAAGTGGTGCGCGCTGGGGCGTGCATCTTACGAACGGAACGAGTACTCAGAACTACTCTCTTTTTAGCGGTTTAAGTTATGCCTCTGGAACGGTAGCGAACACATATGCCTTTCGAGGATTAATTCAATTCGGGAACCCGTCCGCGTCGAGTTCGCTTGATGTGATTTTCAATCCCAACACGGGATATCTTCCCTCGCCGCAAGTGTTGACGCTGAATAATGGGAAGGGAGACGGACTCATCTATGACGTGGCGATAGATACTCTTGGAAAAATAACCGCGAAGTACGACACCGGACTCGTAGGGTACTGGCACTTTGACGAAGGCGCGAGCTCAACGGCGTACGATGCGGCGGGACTTGGAAATGACGGAGCGCTTCAAAATAGTTCTATGTGGGCCGCGGGAACGAGTTGTAAGGCAGGAAATTGTTTGAGTTTGAACGGGAGCGATTATGCCGAATCGCAAAATCCGGCAGGTTTTTCTTTCGGTTCGGGAAGTGCATCTATAGTTGTGTGGTTCAAAACCGCCGTTTCGTCGGGGGCGCTTGTTACGAAAAGAACGGGCTCCGGTTTCCAGATGTATGTATTAAGCACCAAATTTTATGCGGATGGTGCGGGCACGGCGGGGGTGAGTTCAAATGGCGCCGTGAATGACGGATTGTGGCACCAAGGAGTTGTTGTGTATGACAGACCCTCTTCTTTATTGCGGCTTTATATAGATGGACAGCCGGATAATACTGTCGCTTTAGGGTCGACAACCTTAACCGACAGCGCGAATCTTGAATTTGGAAGAGCACTTTTGGGAGGAACTCCTAGAGATTATTTCACTGGCACAATCGACGAAGTTCGCATCTATGACCGCGCCCTCTCGGCGACGGAGATATTGGATCAATATAACGCGTTGCAGTAGTTCGAAGGTATTCGTTATACTGATTCTGTTGCCGGAGTAGCTCAATGGCAGAGCAATCGCTTTGTAAGCGAAAGGTTGGGGGTTCAACTCCTCTCTCCGGCTCAGATGTCAGCGTCTACAGAATGCATACCTAGGCAATGGGTTTGTTATGGTATACTTAAATGAATGAGGAGATGTATGAACTGTGAGAGAATTCTTTCTGATCGTTCTCAGATCAAGTTTTGTTCCAATAGATGTCAGTTCGATTTTCAACACAGGGTATGGGTACAGAATTGGAAATCAGGAGCTGTAAGCGGGAACATAGGAATAAACGTTCGAGCCGTTTCTCAACATCTTAAAAAGTATCTAATAGATAAATCTGGGAACAAATGTTCTCAATGTGGATGGAATAAGAAGCATCCGGTGACCGGAGTTGTTCCTCTAGAGATCGATCATGTTAATGGTGATGCGGAAAATAATACAGAGAAGAATTTACGTTTGCTGTGTCCTAACTGTCATGCTCTCACCCCTTTCTATAAGAATCTAAATCGGGGAAAGGGTAGAAGATGGAGGATGGACAAGTATATAAAAAGTTAAAAATCCGAGAGGTGGCTCAATGAAAATTATTAATGTAAGCAAGAACACCGTTCTTGCGGATGATGCTCTTGTCGCAAAGACAATACTCCAGAATGCGGAAGGACTGTTGAGCGCAACGACTCCGCGCGCGATAGTGCTTCACACGCGATGGGGGGCTTGCCCCATACCAAAAAGCGAGCATACTACTGTTCGCGGTAAACTCTTCCATATATTTCGGAATTGTATCCATCACCTTGTCGACTTCCCGCTTTTTTGGTGTGGGGTTCATACTTTCGGAATGCGTTTCCCGATTGATGTGGTAATAACGGATGGCACACATGCGGTGCGGAAGATAAAGTGCAAATTACAACCCAACAGATTTTTCTTTTGGAATCCGAACTACGGCAATGTGCTTGAGTTGCCGGGAGGCACCGTACGCAGATCGAACACCGCGGTGGGGGATACGCTCGTATTTACGGAAGAAAAATGATACTATTGCGTCATGCAAAAAAATAAAACACTTCTTATAAGCGTCGCAGTTATTATAGTAATCGTTATCGCGTTAATTTTTATATTCAGTGGGTCGAAACAAACAAATCCAAATGGATCGATGAACAATCAGAATCAAGAAACAACGCAAACTACCTCGGATGGACTCCAAATTACCGATGAGGTGGTTGGCACCGGTACCGAAGCAACATCGGGAAAAATGGTGACGGTACAATATACCGGCACGCTTACAAACGGAACGAAGTTCGATAGCTCATTTGATCATGGTGCGCCATTCTCGTTTTCTCTTGGTGCTGGAAAGGTAATTCAAGGGTGGGATGAAGGGGTCCAGGGAATGAAAGTAGGAGGGAAGAGAAAGCTTGTCATTCCTCCTTCGCTCGCATACGGCGACAGGGCGATAGGAGGCGTCATTCCCGCGAACTCAACGTTGGTTTTCGAGGTAGAACTTTTGGATGTGAAGGATGCTCAGTAGAGATGTGAAAGATAAGAAGAGGGAAGAAGAACGGGGAAACGTGGTAAGGGATTGAGGTAAGGAACATTCACCAAGAACCACTCGCCAAGAACCACTCAGAGACTTAATTTCTGGGTGGTCTTATTTTGCGTCGACTCTACTTTGGTAGAGTAATAATCTTAATGGGGTTACTCTACCAATGTGGTATAATCATGCTATGAGTAGCGGTAATGTAGTGTTTCGAAAACGTTCTCCAGCAATCAATAAATATAGGGAGCGAAGGGAACGCAGATTTAAAGAGGGAAGAAACGGGGCATCTCTGTTAGGAAGGAAAACAATAAGGGGAAAGAGGAAAGAAAGAAAAATTTCTCGGTTTGGCCCTATCCCTAAGGAGATGCTTCTGGATCTTTATGTGGGCAAGGGAAATTCGATGAAAGAAGTCGCCGAGAAGACGGGATTTTCTCCCCATAAAATTTCTTATTGGATGGAGGGGTACAAGATTAGGAAGCGGACAATAAGCGAGGCGATATATACAAAGCGAAATCCAGGAGGGGATCCATTCAAGATAAGAGAACCGAACAACTTATTAGAAGCGGAGCTTATGGGAATAGGGCTCGGGCTTTACTGGGGTGAGGGCACGAGAATGGATAGAAATTCGATTCGTTTGGGTAATACCGACCCCGCGCTCATAAAAATATTCGTTCGATTTCTTAAGAAGTTTTTTGAGGTTGATAATTCGAAAATTCGTTTTGGGCTTCAAATTTTTAGTGACATGAATCCGGATGAAGCACTTCGTTTCTGGATGAAAGAGTTGGGCGCCAACAGATCCCAGTTTCAGAAAGTCATAGTAACCCCGTCACGAGGGAAGGGTACTTACCGGAAAAAGATGAACTATGGCGTGTTGACAGTTTACTTCAATAATAAGAAACTGAGAGGAGTCATTACGGAAAAATTGAAAGCATTCGGATATAGTGGTGACTGAGGGCAAATGCCCTCTCGGCTTGCACATCTCGGAAATATAAGAGCGATACTCCCATATTTCACTCGTTGTGCTGCGCCGATAGGCCAATGTAGCCCCGCCCCGTAGCGAAACAAGGTTTCTACTACTGGGGTCAGCTGGTACCCGCGCACCAGAGCCCCGCACTACAGCAAAGCTGAGTACGGGATAAACTCCACTCGGTGCGGAGCAAGGAGCAACTCGCCGAGATAGCTCAGATGGTAGAGCACGATCATGGTAAGATCGGGGTCCCGGGTTCAATTCCCGGTCTCGGCTCAA